>JADLEU010000431.1 GCA_020845955.1 Anaerolineales bacterium | reverse complement strand
GGGCAGTCCCCACCGATCGGGGTTGAACAAATTGCACTTGTGAGCAGACAACGGGTCATTCGTCTATGAGTACAACAACTCGCCGATTGTGGCGAGTAGAACACTTGTCCAATCTAACATTGTCAAGTTAGAAACCAGCATACAATTCCGTTAGTTCCCCCGGGAGGACACTATGACCGACAAACATCAGAATCAGTCAGACACTCCAGGCAGCATCACCGTAGGTGACATTTCCAACGCAAAAGGCGTTGCTGTCGGCCACGGAGCATCAGCCACCGTGACCGAGGGAGGTGGCGCCAGTATTAACGAAATTGTGAGAGCCTTTGCGACGATCCACGAGTCAATTGCAAAAGTCGCGGATGGCCCCAACAAGACAATGGCCCAGCAGGCAGTTCAGGGCCTGGAAGTTGAGGCAAAGAAGGGCGAGAAGGCCGATGAGTCAAATGTTGGCACCTGGTTCAACTTCCTCGCTCAGGCCGCGCCGGACGCCTTCGAAGTTGCCGTGGCCGCTTTCGCCAACCCGATCGCTGGCCTGAGCTTGGCCTTCAAAAAGATCGCTGACCGGGCAAGGCAGGAAAAGGCTCAAGATTCTTCAAAGTCGGCGTCGTAAGGCAGACAGCCCAGCGCTAATCACGAACTTGTCTCCAGGACATCCTCGGGCCGCGAAGAATTCACTGCGTCGGAGTGCAGCGAACCCTGTCGGCTGACCGATCAGTGGCAGGAGCCGGGCTCTCACCATCTCCGTTCGCTCCAGCATGAACTCTTCCCATCTCGCAAAATCGTGCCTGTATCTCCAGGTTGAGCGTCCTGGATAAAAGTCACGACAACATCTGGTGTGTAAGATTACTCGAGGAGGAAATGAGGAGTCGCCATGGGCCCGGCCTGCTATCCTGTCCACATACGAACCATATGGACAGCCAGGAGGCCTGTGATATGACAGACGCTCTGTATACGATTCCGGAGGTTGCGCGCTACCTGAAGTTATCCAGGAGCAAGGTGTATTACCTTGTGCAGCGGGGCGCCATGCCGCACGTCCGGATCGGAAAAAACGTGCGCATCCGGGAACAGCAATTGCGCGATTGGCTTGAACTGAACAGCTCGGGCCCGTCCGAGCACCCGGCATTGCCTGTTGGTCAAAAAAGATTGTCGGGTTGATCAACTCACCGCTTGGTGCAATGACGCCCGACAGACACTGGTCCCAATAGCCCGGCGAATCGCGATCCGGGGGATTCACAATTGGGCATGTCTCGTCTATAATGCTGCAAGAACATATGTTCTTATCTTGCAAGCCGGAGGACAAACATGCCCAGGAAGCGCGCACACGGCGAAGGCTCTGTAAGCTATCGGAAAGATCGTGACCGCTGGATCGCTCAGTTCTCGTTACCGACGGGCAAGCGAAAGGTGCATTATGCCAGATCACAGCGGGAAGCACGCCTGTGGTTGGAGGAACAGAAGCGCCTGGCGCATGCTGGCATGATTGTCGTGAACGACCAGGTCACCGTCGGCGAATTCCTGAAGCGCTGGTTCGATGAAGTTGCCCGCCATACCCTGCGGCCCACTACTCTCAACAGCCACGCCTCCATCATGCGCCGGCATATTTACCCGGCGCTGACGGATATCAAACTCTCGCAACTCTCACCCGCTCATCTTCAGGCGCTTTACTCTAAGAAAATTGACGATGGTCTCTCCCGAAAGACAGTGAAATACATTCACTGGATCATTCATCAGGCCCTGGCGCAGGCACTCAAGTGGGGTCTGGTAGCTCGCAACGTTTCAGAAGCTGTCGAGGTCGTTTCCGCCAAACGGCGCCGCGTTGAGCCACTGTCGATGGACCAAGTCAGCCAGCTCCTAAAAGTGCTGAAAGGGGATCGTCTCTATCCCTTCTACGTGCTGCTGCTGTCAACCGGGCTCAGGAAGGGCGAGGCGCTGGCGCTCAAACTAGACAGCCTGAACCTTCAAGAGGGGATTGTGAGAGTTGACAAGACCCTGAACTTCCTGCCCGGGAAGGGGCTTGTCCTCGGAGAGACGAAGAGTGAACGTTCCAGGCGTGTGGTCGCCCTACCAGAGTTTACGATTCAGGTGCTGACCGAGCATCTTGCCAATCGAGACGTCAAGTCAGACTTCGTCTTCTGCACGAGTAATGGCACACCCTTCGGTCCCAGGAACATGATCCGCCACTTTAAGGCCGTACTTGCCCGGGCAGGTCTCCCGGTAACGATCCGCATTCACGATCTGCGGCACACCTTTGTCAGTTTCATGTTGGCCGCGAACGTACCCGCGTCTGATGTGCAGAAAATCGCCGGCCATGCCTCATTCTCAACCACGGTGGATATCTACGGCCACCTGATGGCCGGGGCGCAGAAGGAGGCCGCCAGAAAGATGAACCGGCTTTTGACATCAAAATGACATCAATGGCACTGGAATACCATGGACAAACAGGACAGGTTGAACGACCTTGCGCCAAAATTGCCATGAAAAAGGCCTGTCTGGATAGGGTGGAAACAGAGAACGGCAGAGCTTCTAGTTGCGGACCAAAAGGCCGGGGGTTCGAGTCCCTCTAGCCGCACTGGAAAAAGAGCCCTTTCGTGAAGAGAGGGCTTGTTTTTTGTTGCCTGGTACCGCTTGAGTACCGCTTACGCGTTGGGAAATCGTGGCGCACCTGGACAGTCTGGACGCCCAGGGCTCAAATTGAACGCGGCCAGGACGAAAACAACCCCCTGTTTCCAGGGGGCTGCGTTTTGTTCGACGGCCGAACGGCGCGGGCTAGTGCTTGGGCGCGTCCACGCTGTGGGCCTTCAGCCAGCGCTGGATGTCCTTCTCCCTGACCCGCACGTTGCGGCCGATGTGGATAGGGGGGATCTGGCGCTGCTGGACCAGGTAATACACCTTCGATTTTGACAGCTTGAGGTAACGAGCGACTTCCGGAATGGTCATGACGGGGTCTTCCATTTTCCTCTCCTGCCGTGGCCAGCGCACCACAGGCTCCGATGCTTGCATCCTTGCCAATCGGTATAGCACAGTGTTACGGGCAAGTGTCGTCAGCTCGTCCTCCGGAGCGGTGAGCAAGACGGCGCCGTGCCGCAGTGCAAGGGCTGTTTTGGCCCCGCTGTGCTCCACGTACACGTCAGCCTGTCTGCCCTGGAGAAGTGGTCCGGTCAACAAGGACCCTGTCAGCAAGAGAGTGGGTTGGCTTATTGTCGGAAATCGTAAAGTTTGAGACCACAGCCCCTTCTGGGGTGAGCATGCCACACAAAGTTTGAGACTGGGCGCCGCAGAGTCTGAGACTGGCCTACGCTTGCCCTCCAAAGTTTGAGACTGGCCTACGCCCAGTCTCCGGGCTGATGACGCAAAGTTTGGGACTGGCCTACTCTCCACCGTCTTGTCTCAGAAACACCTGCCGGTTTCGCAAAGTCTGAGATTGGCCTACCTCTTGCACTCATAACCGAGTGCTCACGCCGCTTTTCTCTGTCAACGGTAGGGCGGGTAACACAACCGTGAGGCCACGATGGCGGTCAGACAGGTCTCCAACCGAGGCGGGAATATCATCGGCAAATTCCCCTCCCTCAAAATGGGGCGGATGGTCGCCTATGAGTCGCTCATCGAACTCGATTATCTTTACTGCCTGGACTACGAGCCAGCGGTGGAGCGATTCGAAGAGCAGCCGTTGACCATCGAGTATCTGTGCGGTGGGCAGCCGCGGCGCTATACACCCGACTTCTCTGTTCGCTGGGCTGGCCGCCAGCTCCTGGTCGAGTGCAAACCCGAGGCCCGGCTTGGAACCGAAGACAATCAGCGCAAATTTGCGGTCGCCCGCCAATGGTGCGCCGAACGCGGCTGGGAATTCTGCGTCATAACTGACCGTGCCCTCCGAACCGGGTATCGCCTGCAGAATGTCAAACTCCTGACCCAGTACGCGCGTTACCCTATCCTGCCTGAACTCCGCGCGTCCATCTACGGTTTGCTGCGCCAGGCGTCGGCGACCAGCACCCTGCACGATCTGCTACGCCAGGTGCAGCCGGCCCAGACGCCGGTCGTGTGGGCCAGCCTGCTGCACCTGGCCTTTCACCATGAAATCGTCCTGCCCTTGGAGGCGGCACCGATCTCACTGGCTTCGCCGATCCATTGGTCCAGGGTGCCAGCATTGGAGATGCCCAGATGAGCGCCCAGCGCTTGCTCATGGGGACACAGTTCTATTGGCGGGACAGGCTGTATGAAGTCCAGCGTCTGCTCCCGGCCGGCCAGGTGAGCGTCGAATGCTTGTTTACCGGCGTCGTCGAAACCCTCGAGACCCAGACCCTGGTGGCGGCGCTGTTCTCCGGCGAAATGCAGTTTGTCGTCGAACACCGAGCGGTTCAGGGCCGGGGGGCTGAGCCAGGGAAGGGCCGGCGCCAGCCGCTGGACCTCACCGATTATCCCGAACACCTGGTGGCCATGGCCCGCTACCGATTAGAAGTCATCCAGCCGCTTCTGGCGTTGGCCTCTTCCCAGCGTACCCGCCAGGTCATCCAGAATCGCATCCAGGAAGTGCGGGCCAAGCATGCCCGACCCTCTGGGAGACGCGCGCCTCTCAGTCGCGCTTCCATCTCTCGCTGGATTCGGGCCTACGAGCAAAGTGGCGGCGACCTGCGCGCCCTGATCCCGGCGTATGACCGCTGTGGCGGCCCAGACCAGTCCCGCTTGGCACCCGAATTGGTCAACCTGGTCAATGCCATGATCCGCGAGGCCGACGCGCGCCCAGAAAAAGTGACGGTCACCGATCTTCGCTATTGGGTGGCCGCTCAAGTCGAAGAGGAAAACAAGCTGCGCCCGGCGACGGAACACCTGCACCTGCCCTCCGAAGCCGCCATTGCGCGCCGGATGGCAGCCCTCGACCTGGCCGAACGGCTCAGGCTGAAACGGGGCAAGCGTGCCGCCCAACGCGAGTTCACCCAGTCGGGCCAGATGGACTATCCGCGCCTTCCCTTGGCCCGGGTTGAGATCGACCACACCCGCATTGATCTGATCGTGATTGACGAAAACGACCGCCTGCCTCTGGGGCGTCCGACGCTGACGTACTGCCTGGATACGGCCACGCGCTACCCGTTGGGCTATTACCTGGGCTTTGAACCGCCCAGTTATTACACCGTGATGGAATGCCTGCATCACGCCATTTGCCCGAAGGAGAACGTCCGCCAGACCTACGGCACGGAACACGACTGGGTCGCGCACGGGATTCCCTCGATGCTGGTGGTGGATAACGGCAAGGAATTCATCAGGCAAGACCTGACGGACGCCTGTGAACTCTTGGGCATCGTCCTGCAACAGTGTCCGCTGATGAGCCCCGAGTTCAAGGCCGGCGTCGAGCGCCAATTTGGGACGCTCAACACTGGGGTGTTTCACACGTTACCGGGGACCACCTTCTCCAACGTCTTTGAGCGCGGTGATTATGACAGCCGCAAGCAGGCCTGCCTCGCCTTGAGCGAGGTGGAGAAGGCGCTCACGATCTTCATTGTGGACCTGTATGCCGAACGCAAACAGCGTGAGCTCGAGGGGATCCCCGCCCGAGCGTGGGAGCAAGCGCGGGCCGCCCACTTCGTGCCGCGTCTCCCCGCCAGCCGGGAAGAACTGGCGATCCTGCTGGGGCGGGTGGAGGGGCGCGTCATTCACCACTACGGGATTGACTTCGAGTGCTTGCGCTACAACACACCCGATTTGGGGACGTTGCGCGTCCGCTTGAAAGGCGAAAAGGCCAAGCTCAAATACCATCCCGGCGACTTGAGCCGGTTGGATGTCTTCGACCCGTTTGAGAAACGCTATCTGGAAGTTCCGGCGCTGGACCAAGCCTATACGGCGGGATTGTCCCTCTGGAAACATCGGGTGATCCGTCGCTTTGCAGCGCTGGAAGCGGAACCGGTTGACTTGGCGGCCTTGGGCCGAGCCAAGCGCAAAATCCAAGACGTTGTCGAGATGGCCTTGAGCCGCAAAGGGCGGCGCGCCGGCCGCACGCTCGCGCGCTGGCAAACGGGCGGGCAGCCGCCCAGCCTGGCGACGGGGGCACCGATCATGGCGGCACCGATGCCCACCCAGCCGGCCCTCTCGCCGCCATCAGCTGCTTACGATGACGCGCTCTTGACCACGCCACCCGCCGAAGAGGCGGACTGGGGCCTCCGCTATCGCCTGCCGAACATTCAGGGCCCGGCTCCGCTTACCGCTCACCCAGAAGCTGGAGCACCATGACGAAGCAGACCGATCCTGTCAAGGCGGTGAGCCGGGCCCAGACCGCTCTGATCGAATATCCGCGTTTCCGGGAGTTGCACCGGGAGATCCAGCTCTGCCAGCGCCTCTCCAAGTTGGCCGGTGAACCGCAGTGCATGTCCCTGGAAGGGCGGACGGGGGCAGGCAAATCAACGTTGGCCCGGGCCTACGCCGAGAGTTTCACCCGCGTCGAGACCCCCGCGGGCACCTGCATCCCCATTGTGTATATGGAAGTCCCGTCGCCGGTGGGCATCAAGGACTTCGCGTCGGCGGCCCTCAAGTATCTGGGGGATCCCCTCTATGACCGAGGGACTCGCGCGGCGATGACCATGCGCCTCATTGGCCTGATCCAGGCCTGTGAAGTGGAGCTGGTCATTCTGGACGATTTTCACCATTTGATCGACAGTGAGACCAACCATGTTCTGGCCCAGGTCTCCGACTGGCTCAAGTATCTCATCAAAGAAACCGGCGTGCCCTTCCTGGTGGTGGGGATTGAAGGCAAGGTCGAGTTGATCTTGCAGGCGAATGCGCAGCTCTCGCGGCTATTCGCGGCCCGAGAAACTCTGCAGCCGTTTGCGTGGGACGGGGCCCATCCCAAAACCATCCAAGACTTTGCGCATTTCGTGGACTATGTGGAGCAGGTCATCGAGAAACGGCTCTCCCCCGAACTGCAGCGCCTCGAATGGCTCTACCGGATTCATTACGCCACGGACGGCGTGGTCGGCAATGTGATGAACCTGATGCGCGTTGCGTCCGTGCTGTGCGACCTGCACGGTGGCGACCACATTGATCCGGCGAGGTTGTCGCTGGCGTTTCAACAGCGCCTGGCCAAGCATCTGAGGGGCAAGGTCGACCCGTTTGCCGAGCCAGCGACGGACCGTTTCCTCCCACCCGCGCTGTCTGCCGAACCCGCCCAGGCACCGGCGCGCCGGTCACGTCAGAAGCGCCCGCCTTCTCCCGGCACCCTGTTGACGACCCGATGATTTCTCCGCCCACCCGCCTGCTGCGTTGGAGCAACTTTCAGCCGGGTGAATCCTTGCCCTCCTTGCTGGTGCGTTTGGCCCGGTTGAATCATTACGATCCACCGGGCCTCCTGGAACACGCCTGCCTGGCTGGCGAGCGTGGTCAGGGTCAAGCGTCTCGACCGGGCCAGCCTAAAACCTTTGCGCAGATTGCCACCCTGACCGGAATTGATCCCACGACGTTATGTGCCGCGACGGCGCACCGCTTTGCGCCCCTCCTCACACCGCCCGACCAATCTCTAAACTGGTTGGCGCCAGCAGGCAGCCATCCCCTGCCTTGCCTCGGCAGGGACAAACGGTTGCAGCACCTGCATCCCGAATCTGCCGCTCAGTTCTGCCCAAACTGTCTCCGGGCAGCGGCGTATCATCATCTGGCGTGGCTGCCCAAAGTGATTTCGGTCTGTCTGCACCACAAGTGCTTTTTAGTCGAGCAGTGTCCGCAGTGCCGCGCGCCGGTGACGATCCGAGCGATGGTGGAAACACGCTGCCACCAGTGCCAGGCCGACTTGAGGCGGGCGCCTTCCACGCCGCTGGGCAGAGGCGCAAGGGCGTTACTCGCTCAGCGCGTGATCCAAGCTTGGCTGATGGGCTCGCCACTCCCAGACCCTCACGGCACCCATTTACCCCCCGATCAACCCCCGACAGTGCTGTATCATCTGCTGGCTGGGCTGGTCTTCAGCCTGCGGGAGCCGCCGAGGTCAACGCCGGATCAGCATTACGGCGTGTTGGCCAGCGTGCCCACGAGCCTCCTGAACTGGCCGCATGGCTTCCATGCATTTCTCGATGAATATGGCTATCGCCGTAACCGTGGGAACAAGCGCGAATGGTTTGTGGATCTGGATGTCCTTTACGTTGAGGGGTACGAGAAGCAGTGGCAGCACCCCGCTTTTCATTTCGCTCGCGAGGCTTTCGAAGAATATCTGGTGAAACGCTACACCGCCTCGGCTCACCCAGCGCCGCCGCGCTGGTATGGCGGCCAACTGGTGAAAGCCGAACGGTTCGCCTACACCACCATTCTGGAAGCGGCCCAGCAGCTCCACACCTCACCCGAAATGGTCCAGCGGTTGGCGCAACTGGGCTACCTGGTCTGCTTCGGCCCGAGGGGTTTCTTCCAGAGAGACGGCCCGTTTGTGCGACGGAGTGCGCTCTGGAGTTTGCGCCGGACGTGGCCGAAGCCGCTCTCGCCGGCTCGAGCGGCGTGGTGGTTAGGCACGTCGGTCGGGACTGTCCTGGGGTTGATGAAAGCCGGCCTGCTGATCGCGGAACGTGACCCACACCCAAACCACGAGGCACAGGGGCAGATCAGCAAGCAGTCGCTGGTGGACCTCTGGTCCACCGTGATGTGCCAAGCTCACCACGTGAGGGACTCGTTACCCGAATTGATTGATCTGAGGCGGGCGGCCCAAAGGCTGGAGACGGTCGGCTTGAAGGCCGCTGACTTGATCAGCCGGGTGGTGGCTGGCGCGTTACAGGTCTATCGCCGGCTGCCAGGCGATACAGGGTTGGAGGCGTTGTTGTTCACGGAACAGGACATTCAGGCGTGTGCCCAGGTCAGGAAGGTGAAGAGTCGGGGAGATTACAGCGCGAGGAAGTCGTAGGTCAGTCGCAAACTCTTCGTGTGGGCCAGTCTCAAATTCTCTGACGCTCAGTCTCAAACTTTACGTCCCCAATCTCAAACTTTACGATTTCCTACACTTATCCCCATTATTTCTCAGACTCACAGGACCTCGGGAAATGGGCATCATAATTGCTTAACACAATGTTCAAAGGGTGCGACCGCCATGACGATCAGCCGCCCGGCGGCATCCTGAACCTGTGCGGCATTGAACCGGGCGCAGGCCGCTTC
>JADLEU010000430.1 GCA_020845955.1 Anaerolineales bacterium | reverse complement strand
GCGGTTCGATCCCGCCTAGCTCCACCAGTCCACCGCCGCCGCCTGCGCATCGTCCCCATCGTCTAGAGGCCTAGGACATCGCCCTTTCACGGCGGTAACCGGGGTTCGAATCCCCGTGGGGACGCCAATCGCATTTCTCCGGACTTCCCGGGAGTACCATAAACCCCTGACTTTCAGGGGTTTTTTGTTTCAGTGCGTCCCGTTTGACCCCTTGGGCTCCCTTGTTACCCTCCAATTTTGGCGGTAACTTTTGCGGTAACTGCTACCCCCGTCCGGTGAGTTACCGCCATTCCGGCGCGTTTGGCAGGGAAATTCCCGGTTTTCGGCCCGCTCCGCATCAGGAAAGCCCCATGTCCAAGGCTGTCGAACCGCTGTCCCCGTCCACCGTTGCCAACGCGAAGGCACAGGCGATGCCGTACAAGCTGAGAGACGGGCGCGGCCTGTACCTGCTGGTGCAACCGAACGGCGCGAAGTGGTGGCGACTCGACTACACGCGGCCTGGAACGAAGCTGCGAAACACACTGAGCATCGGCACGTTCCCGGACGTGAAGCTGAAGCAGGCACGCGACCGGCGGGACGAAGCGCGGGCGCTGATTGCTGACGGTGTTGACCCTGGCGCCAAGCGGCAGGCGGAACGCATTGCCGGCCCGGACACCTTCGGCGCCGTGGCGCGCGAGTGGCTGGAACAGACGAAGGCCGACCGCGTGGCGACAACGAACGCCATGATCCTGACCCGCATGGAAGCCGACTTGCTGCCTTACCTGGGTGCCCGGCAGATCAACGATATCCGGGCCCCGGAACTGCTGGCGGTGCTGCGCCGTGTTGAGTCACGCGGCGCCCTGGTTGTCGCCAAGCGGCTGCGACAGATTGCCGGGCAGGTATTCCGCTATGCCGTGGCGACCGGCAGGGCTGAGCGCGACCCATCCGGCGACTTGCGCGGCGCCCTGAAGAGCGCGGGCGGTGAACGGCACCATGCGGCCCTGACCACGCCTCCCGAAGTCGGGGAACTGCTGCGGGCGATTCAGGGCTATTCCGGTTCTCCCGTCACCCGCGCCGCGTTGCTGTTGTCCCCGCTGGTGTTCCAGCGTCCCGGCGAACTGCGCGCGGCGGAGTGGGCGGAAATTGATCTGGATTCAGCCGAATGGCGCATTCCGGCCGCGAAAATGAAGATGCGCGTTGCCCACATCGTGCCGCTGTCCTCGCAGGCCGTTGCCATCCTGCGCGACCTGCAACCCCTGACCGGACGCGGCGCCTACGTATTCCCCGGTGCGCGCAGTGTCAAACGCCCCATGTCCAACAACACCGTTAACGCCGCCCTGCGCCGCGTGGGCTACACCGGTGAACAAATGACGGCGCACGGCTTCCGTGCGACCGCGCGCACACTGCTGGCGGAATTGGGATGGCTGCCGGACGCCATCGAACGCCAGTTGGCGCACAAGGCCAGCGGCCCCCTGGGCGCGGCCTATGACCGCGCGCAGTTTCTGGCCGAGCGCCGGAAGATGATGCAGGCATGGGCTGACTATCTGGACACGCTGCGGGCCGGTGCGACCGTCATCTCGATCAAACGCAAGGCAAGCTAACCGAACACGCTGCGCCTAGCCCGACGGGGCGAAGAGCCGGACACCTTCACCGGCCTGGCGCAGCGTTTCCTTGAAGGGCGCTGGAAGGAGCGCAGTCATGTCAGATTGGAAGGCGCCAGACTGGAACGTCTGGGAGGCGACCAAGGTGGTGACCATGTGGGAAGCCGTGTCCCTGTCGCTTGACTACGAACCCAAGCAAGTCGGGACGGTGGTAGAGAATCCTGCGCAGCTTGGCATTCTCCCGGCTTTGTTGGCTGCAGAGAGCGCAGGGGCCAAGGTGGACCTTGGCACTCCGGTCATATGCACGGCGGCCGAACACCCGGAGTACACCCAGCGGCTCTTTGACCTGGAATCCAGCATCGAGCTATTCAAAGACAACGGCCTGGTCTCTCTGAAGGGATTTGCGCGCTGGGCTCGCTGCGCCGGCTGGACGCTTCCCGATGTTCTGGTGAGGCTTGGTGCGCATCCTCCCATTGACCGGGCGCATTGGCTACGGCAAGACCTTTGGAGCGAAAGAGAACTGGTGGACATGCTCTGCGGCCTAGAGTCGGGAAGGTGGCGGCCCTCCATAGCCCAGATCAACAGTGCGGAAGAGCAGGTGCGCCGCGCAATAGCTGATGGGGCGCTGGCCGTCCGATGCGACAGGAGCAACGACGGCACCGAAGGAAGAGCGCAAGCATTTTATGGCGCGGGCCGGCTCTTTCAGCCAGCGACAGCGATCTGGTGGGCAATTGCGAAACCGGGACGGTTTCCCGACTTCCCGTTTACCGCCGACGATGCGCGGGCGCTTGCCACGCCGACCGATGCACCTGCACGCAAGTGGCCGTGGGGTGACCATGAAACGGAACTGCTGCGGAAGCTGGCCGACGCGGCGCGCCAATGGTGGAGCACCTATGACCCAAGCGACCCGAGGACGGCGCCGACCAATGACGCAGTTGCGAATTGGCTGAAGGAGCAGGGCGTGGCGGAGCGAAACGCGCAAGTCATGGCCACAATCCTGCGCGCGGACAACGTGCGGACAGGGCCGCGCTAGTGTGTTCCCGTCACCCATTTTGGTGCTTGTTTTGTAGGGGTTTCATGCACTCGTAAGGGGTTCCCGTCACCCAGTTCCCGCAGTGGACTGCGCCTATTCCTGGCCCTTTGCTCCCCCAAGTCTCTCCGTACCCGCCGGTTTCCGCCGGCTCATACGGAAGAACTGCAATGTCCCTGGAATCCTCTGCCGTCGCCGCGCCGTCCACCACGGCAAACCCTGCTGACCTGCTGGCCGAACACGAAGCCGCCGCCTCCCTGAGTATCGCGGTCCAGACCCTGCGTAACTGGCGCTGGAAGGGCGAGGGCCCGCGTTTCGTGAAGGTCGGCAAGCGCGCCGTCCGCTACCGCCGGGCCGACCTGGCCGCATTCGTGGAAGCCGGCACGTCCGGCAAGGTGGCCTGAAATGAAAACCCCGGACGCAGCCCGTGGAGTGGCTGGCCGGGGTGGGATTCGGCAGGCTCAAGCGAATCCTACCCGCCACCCTCAAGTCATTCAATTCCGCCCGCTGGCGGCAGCGCACCCCTTCTGCGCCCATTGCTGGCACTGGCTGGCCGCTGGCCGTTACTCGGCTGCCCTAGCCGAGTCGCTGCGGAGGGCCGGACAATGACCGCGCTCAAGACCATCTTGACCGCCATCATCGTCGCCGCCTGCGGGTTTCTCCTGGGCCTCACCGCGTTCTATCTCGGCGGCCTGATTGGCGGTGCCCTGTGAGTGTCGCGGAGCGCCTGTTGGCGCGGCTGGAACGGGTTCGCCAAACCGGCCCCGACCGCTGGATTGCGAAATGTCCGGCCCATGAGGACCGCAGCCCGAGCCTGTCCATTCGTGAATTAGCGGACGGCCGGCTGCTGGTGCATGACTTCGGGGGCTGCGCGGCTGCCGACGTGGTGGGCGCCGTCGGGTTGACGCTGGGCGACCTGTTTCCCGATGGTGGCCGCGAGCATCGCCCAGCCCAAAAGCACCGGCCGCGAGTGCCGGCGGCGGACCTGCTGCTGCTCGCCTCCCGTGAGGCGATGGTAGCTGCCATCTGCGCGGCGGACTTTCTCGAACGCCGCACGATTGACGAAAGCGACTGGCAACGGCTTGCGCAGGCTGCCGCCCGACTTGGCGCCCTGGCCGATGAGGTACGCCAGTGAGTGCCGCTGTTGAGGCTCGCATAGAGAAGGCCGCCGCGCTGGTGGACTCAAGGGCGCCAGCCCGTTCCGACAGGGCTGCGATTGAACGCCTGGCCGCGCTGGACCCGCTGGACTATGACCGCTGCCGGGAAAGTGAGGCCGCCGCCCTGGGTGTGCGTGTCGGCACCCTGGATGAGGCCGTGCGCAAGCTGCGCGGCGAATCGCAGGCAACCGATGGGCAGGGCCGCGCCATCACCTTCGAGGCGGTGGAACCCTGGCCCGAGACGGTAGACGGCGCGGCCTTGCTGGATGACCTGACCGGCCTTGCAGCCCACCACCTGATACTGCCAGATCATGGGCATGAAACCGTCGCGCTATGGACGGTGCTGACGTGGCTGGCGTCGCGGGTTTCGGTGCTGCCACTGCTGGCCATCACCAGCCCGGAGAAGGGTTGCGGCAAGACCACCGTCCTGGGGCTGTTGCGCCGGCTCGCCTACCGGGCGCGCTCCACAAGCAACGTCAGCCCGGCCGCGCTGTTCCGGTTCGTGGAGAAGTACGCGCCCACGCTGCTGATTGACGAAGCGGACAGCTTCCTCAGGGACAACGAAGAAATGCGCGGCATCCTGAACAGCGGGCACACCCGCACCAGCGCCTACGTCATCCGCACCACGGGCGAGGACTTCGAGCCGCGCGAGTTCTCCACGTGGTGCCCGAAGGCCATCGCCGGTATCGGCCGGCTGCCCGACACCATCATGGACCGATCCATCCGGCTGACCATGCGCCGCAAGGGACCGGGGGAGCGCGTGGAGCCCATGCCCGAGGAGGATGGCGCCTTTCTGGTCCTCCGCCAGCGGCTCGCCCGTTGGACGGCGGACAACGGCACCGCCATCGCCGCCGCCAGACCAGACCTTCCGCTTGGCATCGAGAACCGCCGGGCCGATAACTGGCGGGTATTGCTCGCCATCGCCGACGCCGCCGGGGGCCGCTGGCCCGCCCTGGCGCGTGAGGCCTGCGCGGCTGCCGCCAACGCCGACGGGGAGGATGATTCCCTCAAGGTGACTCTGCTTGCCGACCTGCGGACCATCTTCGCCGTGCGCGGCACGGACAAGCTGCCGACGGAGGACGCCATCCGGGCGCTGACGGAGATGGCTGAACGGCCGTGGACCGAGTGCAACAAAGGCAAAGCCATCAACTCCCGGCAACTCAGCCGGTGGCTGGGCGAGTTCGGCATCAAGTCGCGGGACATCCGTCCGGAGGGGCAGAAGAACTGTAAGGGCTACCGGCTGGAGGACTTCGCCGATGCCTTCGCCTGCTACCTACCCCCTGAGAATCCGCGACACCGTGACAACCCAATAACGGCGCGGGTTCCAGCCGGTTTCGATCCGCGACACGCTAATGCCGGTGTCACGGATGAAAACGGCCCGAAACCCAACAACGGCGCGGGTTGTCACGTTGTCACGGATGAAAACACCCCCAGCCTGGGGGGAGAGGCACAGACAGCACCCTTGGACCTGCTGGAAGCAGCCGCCGCGTCCGCCAACATCACCACAGAGAAGCTGGCCGCCGCCCTGTCGCCCGAGGACTTGGCGGACCCGCAGTTGATGACTCCCGCCCGGCTGGCCGCCTACGCCGCCATGCTGGCAGAGGAGCGTGGATAGGGCAGCCTACGCCGGCATCCTCCTGCCGCACTGGGGAATCAGTCGGAAGCCCGAGCGACTATTGAGAAGTTGCCTTGGCCTTTGAGAATGCCGCTCCTGGTACCCTCAAGGCGCCTCCACGCGGCGTCATCTGCGTCCACATCACATTGGAAGACGAAAACAGTTTCGGGGTGCCCTAGATGGCGCTCGCAGAATGTCCATACCCGCTCAAAGGTTGGCATAGGTAACCAAATCTTGATCTCCGCGCTCACCTTGGAATGGTGCTCGCCTAGGTCCGGCAGGGCCGACAAGTATTCAAGGCTAATCATGGTGAATACCCGATCATCCCTATCCGGGATGCCGTTGGCGAATGGTCCCACTCCTTGAAAAGCGGGAATGGCTTCGGGCAGCCAGAATGGCAAAGGCTTGGTGCGTTGAGCAATTGGAGAAATTTCCCAACTGCTCTTGAGGATGGGGCGCTGTTCAGAGACGCCAAACTCTGGGGGCTCAGGTACTGGTGTATCTGTGTAAGTCTGTTCACCATCCAGCACAAAGATCTTTGGCAATGGGTACAGGCCGTCACAGTTGAGGCGTCGCGTAACGCGATCTGATTTCGCTGAGGCACTCCAAACCATTGGCAGTCTTCTTATTGTGGTTGCCGACGATGCGGACTATACGCCCCAGCCTGATTCTGAAGCGCGGACTGGCACACCCTTACGGGGGGTGATACCAGTTGGCTGCACGATATCTTCGGGGTGTGACGTTGTGCCCCTGGCTACACCACAGCGGGACCATGGAAGGAATCGGAAGGGGTACAACATGGCGAACTACGGCTGGCGTCCGCATATCGAATCCGCCCTGTGCCTGCGCCTGCCGCACCTGCTGAAGCGGCGTGCGGTTGTGCCTGGCTGCACCACGTCCGGGGCGTGGCAATGGACACGGGACGGGGAACGCGTCGCCAGCCTGGCGTTTAATGCCGACCTGGGCGACGAAACGGGCCGGTTGGTGCTGACCTACCGGGCGGACGGGCGGGACGTGACGGAGACCATCACGCTGTCCAGCATCCCGAACCACTACGGCGGGCGGAACTGGTTCATGCATTGCCCCTATACCGGCCGGCGGGCGCGCTGCCTGTACAAGTGGGCGAGCCTCCCCGGCTTCCGCCACCGGGAAGCGGTACGTCCCCGACCGACCTACGCCAGCCAGCGAGACGGCGGGACTAGCCGCATCCTGCGGCAACGCTGGGCGCTGCGCCGGAAGATGGGCGATGAGGACAGCGACCTGTTCAGCGAGCCGATGAAGCCGAAATGGATGCGCTGGGCGACCTATGACCGCTTCGCTGCACGGGATGCCGAGCTAGAGGCGCGGGAGGGAGCCGCCTGGGTATCGCTGCTGGGGCGGCTGGGCGTTGACCTGTAAACGCTGGTTGCCTGCTGATCTAGGTTTCCGGCGGAGCAACTCTGCGGCCCCACGCCCAAGCGTCGCGATGATGATGCGGTAACTTTCGCGGTAGGTGAAAGTTGGGGCCGCACGGATGTTGCGCAGTTTCAGCCCCTTGCCGGGGTTATTCGAATTCCCGTGGGACGCCATCACGCGCCTCCGCCGTGAGCCGCGTCTTGGACGGCTCTTCCCGCATTCATTTATGATTCAGCGGGTTGTCGTGTCACGGGCCGGTGCATCCCCGGCACCGACCGGACGAGGAAGCGC
>JADLEU010000429.1 GCA_020845955.1 Anaerolineales bacterium | reverse complement strand
TCCGCAAAGCTGCGATTGTAGACACACGTCACCGCCGGGCGCCCTGGAAGCTGCGCGGAGGCCACACTGGCCTCGACGGCCGCCCGGTCGCGCCCGGTCACAACCACGACAGTCTCCACTGGACTGGTCTGCAGCGTGCGCACGACCGTACCTAGTATGTCGAGCTCCCTCCAAGGCAGCAATTGCTTCGGCGTCCCCATGCGCGTCGATTGGCCCGCGGCCAGCACCACGGCCGCCACTCGCCCCCAGGTCAGCGCTGCCGGGGACTCGCGCTGCGCAGCGCCCTGCGCTACAGCCAGAATGCGGTCGTGCTCGAGCAGTAGTCTGGCAGTCTCCGCGGCCATGGTCTGCTGAGCTCGGGTCTCGACTTTGTTGATAAATGGGATGACGCGCGCCGCAGGCGGCACTGACTTTAGTCCTCCCTGTGGGTGCGCCAGAACGGCGGCCACCACCTCCGGCGTTACCGCGGCCCCAAGCGGCACACCAGCCAGCGCCGCGACCACCTCAGGTCGGTGTACCCGCTCGGCCTCTAGAGCAGCCTCGAAGACATCGGCTCCGACAACGGGCACCACCAGTGCGGCCTCCGGCGGGATCACTGGCTCGTGCGCGGCCGGCGCCTTGAAAGGCCGCATGCGTGAGCCGTCGGCCTCAATCAGGATGGTGGGCCGGCCCGGCAGCGACTGCAAGTTGGGGATCCAGGCAACTGGCACACCTGGGGCCTTGCCCGATCCTCGTTCCACTGATCCCGTCACGAGCACGTGGCCGGTTTCCTCCAGCGCAGCGGCAATGTCCTCCAGAGAATTCCGGCCGGCCACCAGGTGCTTCGGCCCGAGCGCGATTTGCGCCGCGAAGATTTGAGTCGTGGTGGTGGTCACCACTGGCCAGCCAGCCGCCCGGATCTCGCTGGCCAGCCGGAACATGCTCGTCGTCTTGCCGCCGCCCCCGACCAGCGCCACCACCTCGCCGGGCTGTATCCGGAGCGCTGTCATGAGGCGCATGCTATCGCTCCTGAACGAGGCCCAGCCGTGGCCGCCGCGCGAGCCCTACGGCTGATCGCGATCGCGGCTATCCACATACCACCTCTCGATACCGCTCAGCATGGCCTCCAGCACGCCGCCCCCAATTGCGCGGGCTTTGTCTGAGATGATGAAACAATACTCGCGCACGCCGCGCGGGTCCAAGTCCCCGATCTTCAGGCCGGTGGTCACTAGGACCCCGTCGTGGAGCAGCCCGCGCACCACGCCGCCAAGCGCGGCGACCACCGCCTTGCCGTCGACTTCGGCCACCACATCGCCGGCCTGCACCAGATCGCCAATCTGCCCGCGCCCGATGAAGACCCCGTCGGCTGGCGAACGCAGCACCCGCTGGCCGGCAAAGCCACGCACCGGCTCTGGCTGGCCAGTGTCCGCCTCAGCGCCACCTTCCCAATACACGCGGCCCAAGTCCTGACCGCGGTTTGTCTCCACCACCGCGTGGCAATCCTTGCCCGCCGAAAAACCTGGGCCCAAGCCAATCACCAGCTTGGCATCGTGCAGCCGCGTGCCCAGGTTGGTCTTGGCCAGGCGCGCATCCACCACGATGGGCGGTTTCATGCGCGCCACCACGTCATCCTGCGCATCGACGACCACCGGGATCTCGTTCAGAGCCGTGTAGGCCATACCGATCATCGGGTCGTCGGCATAACGCGCGACGACACCCTCTACCGTGACGCTGCCGGCGTATACCGCTTCAGCGAAGGCCACAGCCCGCCGCACGCACAAGGGCTGCGGCAGTTCGGTCACCATAACCGTGAAGCCCGCCCGGTGCAGGCGGTGCGCTACCCCTGTGCCCAGGTCGCCCCCGCCTCGCACCAACACGAGCGTATCTTCGAAATACATGGGGCTAACCCGCCTCGGCGGCCCGCAGCCGCGTCAGCACCCGGTCAGGGGTGTAAGGGAACTCGTCGATCCACAGGCCAGTCGCCGCGTGAATGGCCGCCGCAATCGCCGGGGCCAGCGGCAGATAGGGCATCTCGGCCATGCCGCGCGCGCCGAATGGGCCGTTCGGCTCGGCATATTCCAGGATCAGCGACTTAACCCGCTCGGGAACGTCCAGCACAGTGGGGATCAGGTAGTTCGACAGGAAAGGTGTCAGCACGTGCCCATCCTTGACAATGAAGTTTTCCAAGATGGCATAGCCCGCCGCCTGCACCACCGCGCCCTCAATCTGGCCCTCGACTTGCCGAGGGTTGATGGCTCGCCCGACGTCGTCGGCGCAGATCACGTCCACCAGGCGGACATGCCCCGTCTCAACATCCACTTCGACCTCGACCGCCTCGGCCACGTAACCGTAGGCGAAGTTAGGGTTGGAATAGCCGGTTTCAGGATCGAGAGGCGTAGTAGCCGGGGGGTGATAGGTATAGCTGGCCGCAGCGGGGCGTTCTTCGTCCTGCCAGTTCTGCAGCGCTCGGGCCACCGCGCCGCGGATGGCGTTGCCGGACATAAATGTCAGCCGCGAAGCTGAAGCGCTGCCAGAGGTGCCGCTGGAGGCAGTGTCTGAGGCGACCAACTCCACGCGGCTCACCGGCACTCCGGCGGCTTCGGCCGCCATTTGGCTCATCACGGTGTGTGCGCCCTGACCAACGTCAGCGCCGGCGTGATAGACCACAACCCTCTCGATCCGCCCATCGCCATGCAGCTCCACCCTGGCCTCGCAAGCCTCGGCCGCGCCAAACGAGAAGCCGATATTCTTGAAGGCGCAGGCAAACCCTCGCCCCCGCTTGAGCCAGGGCGCCGCGGTCGAACTGGGCGCTGGCAGGCCTTTCCCCGGCTGCCAGCCGGCTTCCGCGGCGCAGCGCGCGACAACCTTGTCGATCGTCACCCCCTTGGGAAAAGGCGTGCCAACGGTCGAAAGCGCGCCATCCACCAGCACATTCTTCATCCGCATCTCAATCGGGTCGAGCCCGAGCTTCTCGGCCAGCTTCTCCAATTGCAGCTCGGCCGCGAAGGCGCCCTGCGGACCGCCAAACCCCCGAAAGGCGCCGCCGGGCACGTTGTTTGTGTAGACCGTGTAGGCATCGACTCTGGCGTTCGGAAAAACGTATGGACCGGTGCACATGAGCGTGGCATTTCCGAGCACCTTGGTCGAGGTGTAGGCATAGGCGCCAGCATCTGAAATCACCTCCACCTCCGCCGCCACCAGGCAGCCGTCACGCTTCGCGCCCCATTTTGCCCGAATGAAAAATTGGTGGCGTTTGTGATGGCCGACGATCGACTCCTCGCGGCTCCAGATGATCTTCACGGGGTGCAGAACACCGCGCTGCGCCAGCCGCCAGACGGCCAGCGCCAGAACGATCTGCACCGACATGTCTTCGCGCCCACCAAACGCGCCGCCGATGGCTGGATAAATGACGCGCACCTGCTCGCGCGGCAAGCCCAGCGCATGCGCAATCTGCTCCTGGTCCTCGTGGGCCCACTGCCCGGCGACCTCCACCGTCACTCGGCCGTGCTCGTCGATGTAGGCCAGACCCGCCTCCGGCTGCAGATAGGCATGCTCCTGCATGGGTGTGTGGTATTCACCCTCCACGACCGCGTCGCACCCGGCCCAGGCGGCCTCGACGTCGCCTTTACGGATGCGGTAATGAGCCAGGACATTCTCACGGTCCGGGAAAAGGCGCAGCGCCCCCGGCTGCATCGAAGCCCGCGGGTCGGTAACGACCGGCAGGTCTTCATAATCCACCTCGATTAGGCCGCGCGCCGCCGCCGCGGCCTTCTCGCTTTCAGCCACGACCAGCGCTACCTGGTCGCCGACAAAGCGCACGACATTGGCGCCGACCTTCTCCGAGCCGGGCCCGCACAATACCGGCTGGTCGAAGACGCCCAGGCCATACTCGTTGTTGGGCACATCTTTAGCCGTAAAGACGGCCACGACGCCGGGGTATTGTTCAGCGCGCGTCGTATCCAGGCGCCGGATGCGCGCGTGCGGCAGGCCGGCGAACAGTATCTTCATGTGCAGTTGGCCCGGCCGGTTGAGGTCACCTGGATAGCGCGCCGTCCCCGTCACCTTGGCCATGGCGTCGATCCGGTTGGTAGATTGACCGATCGTGCTCATAAGCTCTCCACCACTGCGTCGCTGACCCGCGCGTCTTCGACGCGGGCGATCTCCAAGGCGAAGATGCGGCGCAGAATGGCCAGGCTGGCCGCATAGGTTGGGTCCATCCCAAAATACGAGAGGTTGCCGGCACCCAGGTTGCGGCCCTTCGACAATGGCGTATCAGAGGCGTAATGCAACAAGCCCAGATCAAACGGCGCGTGATATAGGTTCACGATCTCGTCACTAGGATAGCGTTTGGGCCGTGCCAGCTCAAAAGCTGCCGAAAGAAAAGGCCCCGCCTCCATCTCGATCGAGGTGTAGTTCTCTTTGTAAAAGATGTGAGCGTAGTTCGCGTTCTGCAGAAAGGTCCCGCGCACGGTCACTGCCTTCTGGTTGTCCAGCGCGGTGCCGTACGTCAGGTGCGGGGCCAGGTCGCCTGCCCGGAAGCAATTGTCGAACAGGTAAGTGTTGTGCGATTGCTCGTCATACACCACGGTCGGGATCATCACATCGCCTACCACGCCGTTCAGGGTCGCTGCCTTGCCCATCACATACAGCCCCCGCAGGGCGGCCACGCGCGCAGCGAGTTGCGTGACGATGAGATAGGCAGCCATCCCCAGTGGATAGTCGATATTGACGATGACGGCCTCGCTGAGCGCTAGCGCCTGCGTGCCCGGCATCTGCAGCCGTGGGTCGAGCCAATCCGGTCGCAGCCGGCACAGCTCAACCAGCTGTGTGTCTACTTCGAACACATCCGGATCGCTCTCGATGCGCAGCAGGCCGCAGGCCGCCTCGTCTGCGGCGCGGGCCGCGGCGATGGCCTGCCCTTCCGGCGCATGGGCATACTTCTTGAGAACGTAATAGAGGAAGTTCTCGGCGTTCGAGGGCACGTGGCGCGCTTCGATGTCGCGCCACTCCGCCTCCAGGCCTGGCTGAGTTCCCTGCCGTACGTACGCCAGCAGCTCGTCCCGGTGCCGCAGCGCAAAGCCCGACAGCAGGTTTATCAGGCTGTGGGTGTTGCTGGAGACAAAATACACCGGCCGCCGCCGTAAATCGACTTGGCCCGCTGCCGAGGCTTCGACGTGGTCGTACCAGGCCAGCGTTGCCCGGCGGTAGTCGGTGAGGCTGCTGGTCAGCAAGCGGACGGCAAACCGTTTGGGCGCTGCCTGGATGGCGCGCAGGTTAGGCAGCAGCGCCGCGCCCCAAACGCGCTGCAGCCGATCGGCATCGTCTGGGCTCAGCCCCAGCACGCCGGCCAGCCACGCCAGGTCAACTCTGTCGCCGCTGGCGGGCAACTCAACCCGGCGCAGCCGCTGGTTCAATTTGTTCCACTCGATCTGGTAGGCCGTCAGCATTGGGATCAGGTCATCGATATCGCTGTGGCTGGCAATAAAAACCGCCAACGTCTCCTGTCCGTCAAAGAGTGCACGGCGCCGGCGCGCTCGGCTGGCGACCCGCGCCCAGCCCTTGTCCAGTGCCAGGCCGTTGCGCTCGAACACCTCGCGCGACTGGCCTAAGAGCACTAGGCGTGCGGACGCCAGGCACTCCGGAAGTCGCAGCAGGCTGTAGATGAAGGCCGACATATCCGGCACTGGCTCGCGCGCCCCTGGGTGGAGTAGCGATTCCATTTGCGCGTGCGCCTCCACCAGCGACCGGATCTGCACGTCTTCGCTCGAGCGCAGCAGCGAATAATACGTGCGGATGTAGAGCTCGATCTCCTCCGAGGTGGTCCGCGGGACGTTGCGATCCATCTTGGCTTTGGCGACCGCTGTCAGCGCACCATGCTACGCCGGCCGCGGCCGCGCGGTTGCGGCGCATCTTTCTCGCCTGGCCGAATGGGGTTGACGATTGAGTATAGCACGACCAGCGCCGAGAACAGCAGGATATCTAGTACCAGGGCCGTCGCTACCTGCAGCAGCGGCTTCACCGGTAGGCGCGGCAGCCAGGCAACGACAAATAGGGTGGCGTTTTGCGGTAGGCGGAACGGCAGAAACGGCGTCTGGGCGTTGAGGTCGATCAGGTATCCTGCCAGCCAGTAGCCGCCAACCGCCATCGCAGCGAGTAGGATCAAGCCGATGCCCCACCACACCCCGTTCAATTGCCGCTTGCGGGGCTTGTCTTCGCGGAACTTGTACGTCGAGTGCGACATGGTGCCTCCTTATGCTCACGGCCTAGCGGGCTGCCGGCTTCACCTTTTCGAAAGCCGACAAGATTCTGTAGTACCCGGTGCAGCGGCACAAATTGCCCGTCAGGGCCTGCTGCACCTCCCGGGTGGTCGGCTGGGCGCGTTCTTCCAGCAGCTTGGCACCCGACATCAGAAAGCCGGGTGTGCAGTAACCGCACTGCACGGCGCCTTCCTCCACGAAGGCCTGCTGGAGCGGGTGGAGTTGGCCGAGCCCGGCCAGGCCCTCCACAGTCAGGATCTCGGCGCCGTGAGCGCGTGGGGCCGGCACCATACAGGCCATCACCGCCGCGCGATCCAAGAAGACGGTGCAGGCGCCGCATTCACCTTCCGCGCAGCCTTCCTTGGTGCCGGTGAGCAGAGCATCCTCGCGCAGCAGCCGCAGCAAGGTCTTTTCGTTGGCTCCACGCAGCGCGTACTGCCTGCCATTGATGCGAGTCACAATCAGTTCGCCAGCGCAGTGCGTGACCGCGGCTGGCAGCGGCGGCGCTGGCCGGCCGCCGTTCGGCCCCCAGAGCATCACTGGCCGCTCTGGCAGCCAGCCGCGCGCTTGCCCTGCTGCAATACTGCGCAAGGCTCGCCTCGTCGTCACGCGCACCATTTCCAGCCGGTAATCAGCCGGGCCGCGCACGTCGTCGATTGGCTGGGCAGGCCGAGCGGCCAGGGCCGCGGCCTCGGCCATCAACTCGGGCGTCAAACATCGGCCGGCCATATAGGCCTCCGCCTCGGGTGCCCGCACAATTGTGGGCGCCACCGAGCCCAGCGCAATCCGGGCCCGAGCAATGGGTTGCTCGGCCAAGGGCGCGCCGTTGGTGTGATCAAAGTCGACGATCACGGCCGCGTTGACCACTGAAATCGCCTGCGACCGCCGCAGCGCCAACTTGATGAACATACCGTGTTCATTGAGTTTCAGCGCCGGAAACGCAATGTCCACCAGCAATTCGTCCGCTGCCATGACCGTCGTGCGCACACCGGTGTAGAAGTCGCGCAGCGCCACCTGCCGCTCACCGCGCACAGACGCCAGGGTCACGACGGCCTCCAGCGCCATCAGCGGTGTAATCGTGTCATTGGCTGGCGATGCCGTGATCAGGTTGCCGGCCACGGTGCCGCGATTCCGGATTTGCGGCGCCCCCACCTGCCAGCAGGCCTGCGCCAGCGGCAAGGCTCGCTCGACGATCAGTTTGGAATCCACGCAGTGGTTATGGGTCACCAGGGGACCCAGATGGATCCAGCCATCCTCGCCGAGCGTGATCTTGGTCAGATCGGGCACACGTGTGATATCGATCACGTCAGTCACGCCCCGGCGCACGCCGCGCTCAAGCTCGATGATCAGGTCTGTTGCGCCGGCCACGATGCGTGCTTGCGGCCCCAGCGCCGCAAGGCGGTCCAGCGCCTCGGCCAGCGATGCAACACTATGGTAGCTCTGCCACATACCCGGCCTCCCTACTCGCCTCTCTGCTCGGCCGCGGCTTCCTTGGAGGTCGTGCCCAGGACGGGAAGCGCGGCCTGCATAGAGCCACCGCTGCCGCCGCGCCGAAGCTGGATGATCTCGGCCAGGATGCTGACCGCGATCTCCTGTGGCGTCTCAGCGTTGAGCTCCAGGCCCATTGGCGCATGCACCCGCGCCAATTGCTCAGCCGGCACGCCCAGGTCAGCCAGCCGCTTGGCCGCGGTCGCCCAGCGCCGGCGCGAGCCGATCACGCCCAGGTAGGCGTGCGGCACCGCCAGCAATGGCGGCAACGCCTCAACGTCCAGCGGCGCGCCGCGCGTCGCCAACACGATGTACGTTTCGCTGTTGAACTCGAACGCTCCCGGGAGATCGCGCGCCGGAAGCGGCAAGTAGGCGTCGGCACCCGGTACAGCCTCCGGATGGCAGAATTCGGGCCGGTCGTCTGAAAGCGCCACGCGGAAGTCCAGCCAGCGGGCCAACTGCACGACAGCCCGGCCCACATGCCCACCCCCAATCACGAGCAGCGTCGGCAGTTGTTGAACAGGCTCCACGAAGACCTCTACCTCCCCGCCGCACACACCCGGGTCGCCGGCTGCTGGGTCCACCAGCGCATGGGTCACCAGCTGCGGTGCGCGCTCGGCCAGCGCGGCCAGCGCCGCCTGGATCACGCGTGCCTCCATCTCGCCGCCGCCGATCGTGCCCGCGATCCGCCCGTCGGCATAGACCAGCATCTTGCTGCCCACGTGGCGCGGGACGCTGCCCCGTGCTCGGATAACGGTGCACAGCGCAGCCGCCTGGCTGCCCCGCTCCACTTTGGCAAGCGCGGTGTAAATCGATTCTAGCGGTCCAGATGTGTCCATGGGCTCAGCTCAACAATCCTAGAATACCGGGCAGCAGCTGCTTCTTGCGGCTGACTAGATCCGGCGCGTCCAGCGTGCCATCCGGCAGCCGTTTGTAAGGCAAATCATCCAGGCGCCCCACTTGCGGCCCGGTCAGCACCAGCCGGCTGCCGCCTCGGACGACGTCGGTCACCATCAGCACCGCTAGATCGAGCCCGCGTGCCTCCACCAGCCCTTCCAGCCCGGCCGTGATTTCCGTCAGCCGCACGGCCAATTCGTTCAGATTCGCGACCTCAACCTGGGCAATGCCAAACTTGAAGTGCTCGCCTTCGTAGATTTTCAGATCCGTGTTCAGAATCGAGTCAACGGTGCGCACTGCCAGGCCGGCCCCGGCGGCCAGCACGGCCTCGCCAAAGGCTGTGCCGCTGTCAAAAGGCACTTCGACTGAATTCAGCGCCCAGCCTCCGAGCCGCTCCGCAGCCTGCCGGTCGCGGTCCGTGGTCGTCGGTGAGCGCAGGACCAGCGTATCGGAGAGCAAGCCGGCCAGCAATAGCCCGGCGATTGCGGCCGGGGGCCGGCACCTGGCCGTGGCCATGCGTTCGCTGACCAGGGTCGAGGTGCTGCCGACCGGGTCGGCCGTGAAGGGGATAGGAATGTTAGTGGCCGGGTTGCCCAGCCGGTGGTGGTCGAGAACCTCCACCAGGTCGGCTTCATCCAGCGCGCCTAGCGCCTGCGCGGCCTCGTTGTGATCAACCAGAATCAGCCTAAGCCGTGGTGGGTTGAGCACATCCGGCGTGCGACAAATGCCGAAATAGCTGCCATCCTCGCGCGTCACAAAGAAGTCGTCGCGCTCGTCGCGCAGCACGCGGGCGCGGGCGTCGCGCACGCGCATGGTCAACGGGAAACACGACACATCTGCGTCCATGGCCGATTGGCATGCCACGGCCAGGATGCGGGCCACCGACACGCTGTCCAGGTCGACGCGCTCTTCCATCTGCTTTGAGAGGAACCGAAAGACGCTGTCGCCCGTCACTAGGCCCAGCGGCTCCCCATCGGCGCTCACGACTGGCGCCGCCGAGCGCCCGGCGGCGGCCATCGCCCAGGCTTCGCGTAGCGGCCGATCGGGCAAGATTGGCGGCAGGGTCCGCGTGATTCGCTCCATGCGCGGTGATGCGTCGGCAATCAGCCGTGGCGCCTCTAGGCCGACGGTCCTAAGCACCCAGGCCGTCTGCGGGTTCACCGCGCCGGCTCGCGCTGGAATAGCATTTGTCCCGTCCCGCTCGCGCAGCAGCCAGGCGTAGCCAACCGCCGCGGCTATCGCGTCGGTGTCAGGATTCAGGTGCCCGATCACATAGATCGGCGAGATGGCCGCCTCAGACGGCGCCCGCTCTGGCTGGGGGCTATACACGCCCATTCATCTCCGTCGCGGCGGGCGCGTCGACATACACCTTCCAGCCCAGGGCCTCTAAATCCCCCTGGGCCGCCAGATCCTGCGGCAGATCGACGAGGGTGAGTTCCGCTTCGGCCGTCACCGTCCCATCGGCCAGCTGGAGCTCAGACCGGGTCGTTGCCAGACGGCCGCGCCGCTTCAGCAGCCGGCCAACAACCTTTAGCGTCTGCCCGGTGGGGGTGGGCCGTCGGTACTTGACGTCCAACTTGGCCGTCATCATGAAGTGATTAGGATCGCCAATCATCATGACTCGGGCGCCGGCTTCGTCGAGCATGGCCGACACTATCCCTCCATGGAGCAGGCCCGGGAAGCCCTCAAAGTTGGCCGAGGGCCGGAAGGTTGCCGTCACTTCTTCCGGCCCAGTCTCATAGAACGCCAGCCGCAGACCAGCCGGGTTCCGCAGGCCGCACACAAAGCAGTTGCGCGAATTGGGTTGCTTGGTGGGTGTGTTGGACATGTCCCGCCTAACCATCACTTGAGCTCGTGCGGCCGGCTCACCGCGTTCACCGTAGGTTCGCCAATCAGGACGCCGCGAAGGTGTCAATCATAAGGTATGGGTCGCTCATCGGGTAGAGGATCGGGCAGGTGCAGCCCCGGTCGATGTACTCCTGCACTTTGGCCCGCGCCTCTTCCGGGGTGCCCGTGGCGGAGATCTTGAGCACGAAGTCATCGGGCACATACTGCATGGCTTCGTACACCTGCTCCTTGGTCGCCGGCCAGCCCAGGATCGACTGCACTTTCTTGACGATCTCGTCGCTGACGCCTGACGCTTTGGCAATGTGTGGTTGCTGGGCCAGGTACTGCGTTAGCAGCATCTTGGCCGCCTCGATGGCTTTGTGGCGATCGTGATCGACCGAGCACACCACCAATTGCGGCCGATCCAGGTCGGCTACCGTGCGTCCGGCCCGGCGTGCGCCCCGGTCGAGCAGTTCCAGGGCCTTGTCGTTGTACTCGGGCGGCACGCAGTAGTTGAGCACCGCCCCGTCCGCCATCTCGCCGGTCAGCTCCATCATCTGGTCACCCGTGGCGCCAATGTAGATCGGCACGTTGCGCGGCTCGCGCCGGCCGTGCACCACATCGAGCTCAATACCGGTCACGTGGTGAAACTCTCCGTGGAAGGTCACATTTTCCATGCGCAGCAGCCGCCGCATGACCTCGACCGTCTCGCGCATCGCCAGCAGTGGCTTGCGCCGCTCAATGCCCACATTGCGCGCCAGCGGGTCCCACCAGGCGCCGATGCCGCAAATAACGCGGTTAGGCGCCAGGTCGTCCAGCGTCAGAAAGGTGGCTGCCAATAGTCCGATGTTGCGGGTCCAGTTGTTGATGACGCCCGAGCCCACCTTGAGGCGGGTGGTGGCGGCGGCGAAGGCCGCCATGGGCACGATCGCATCGCGCACCAGGCGGCTCTCAGCCTGCCATACGGCCTCGAAGCCCCTCTGCTCGGCATACTGGGCATACCTGATGCCGTCTTGCAGCGGGTGCGCATCTTGCAGGTACAGGGCCACGCGATTGATCGTCATGAGCATTCTCCTGCATTGGCAGGGCGGGTGGTGCCGCAAGCGCGGTCATGCCGAGCCGGCTGCTGCCACCCTGGCGCGGCGTCAGGCGCCGCTCTTCGCGGCGTAATAGAGCTGCAAGTCCTCGGGCCCATCCACATCCAGCGCCACGCCCGGTAGGCGGCAGACATGCACCTCGGCCCCGGCCGTGCGCGCCAGGGCCAGGTGCCGCTGGAAGCTCTCTGGGCCAAAAACATAGTCCAGCAGCCCTGGCGGGCGAATGTATAACGCATTGGTGCCGATCTCATGCCGGTCGGGTGCAATCACCACCTCTGGCCCCCTCCCATTGCCAATCAACTGCGCTACGGCATCCACGGTCAGGAATGGCAAATCCGTTGGCAGGATGAGGACCGCGCCAGCGCCAGCCGCAGCCGCCACACCCGTGGCCCGCCCCAGGGCCGCGTTCAGGTCCAACGCACCGTCTTCGGCCACCGCGCGGGCCCGCCGCTCGCGCGCCAGCGCCAGCGCAGCCGGGTCTCGGCTGACCACGATACATTGGGCCACCGCCGGCGCCCGCCCCAGCACGTCCAGAGCGTGGCCCAGGAACTCCCGGCTCAAGCCAGCTCGCTCCCGCTGTGAGAGCACGCCCGCCAGGCGGCTCTTGGAGCGCAGGAAGGGTTTGACCGGCACAATCGCCCAGATGGGCACGAGCACCTAGGCCGCCACCTGCGGCGCGGCAGCTTCCAAGACTTCGCGCGCCAGCGTTGCGCGATCGTCTATAGTGCGCATGACTGTATCAGCGATCACCGCCCGCACCCCCAACCCCGCCACGTCGCCCTGCAAGTCAGCATCGGCCTGGTCCAGCACGAACGTTTGCAGCCAGCCCGCATACAACCTGGCCACTGCCAGAGCAGACACCTCCAATCCAAGCTCACCCAGCATTTTAGCGGCTGGGCCTTTGATCGCCTGGCCGCCGACGATGGGCGACACCGCCACCGTTGCGCGCCTCGCTAGCCGTTCACAGATGCCCGGCAGGCGCAGGATGGGCCCCAGGCTCACGAACGGGTTCGACGGGCACAGCACGATCACATCGGCGTTGTCCAGCGCGTTCAGCACTGCGGGCGTGGGCCGCGCCGCCTCTTCCCCGGAAAACCGAAACCCCGTCACTCGCGGCTGGCACTGCTGGTGCACGAAGTACTCCTGAAACTCCAGTTCGCCCTCGTCAGTCTGCACCAGTGTGCGAACCCGGTCGTCGCTCATGGGCAAGACCTGCGGCCCCACGCCCAGCGCCGCGCAGAGCAGCTTCGTCGTCTCGGTCAGTGATTGACCGGTGGCCAACTGCCTTTGCCTCTCGACGTGCGTGGCCAGGTCTCGGTCGCCTATCTTGAACCAGGTCGGCCCACCAAGCTGCTCCAGGGCCTCCAGGAAGTTCCAGGTTTCGCCGGCCTGTCCCCAGCCGGTCGCCGGGTTGGCGATCCCCGCCAGCGTATACATGACGGTGTCGAGGTCGGGGGCCACGTGAAGCCCGAGATGCTCGAAGTCATCGCCGGTATTGACGATCACGGTCAGGTTGCTGGCCGGCAGCACCTGCGCCAGGCCGTGTGCCAGCTTGGCGCCCCCCACCCCGCCCGCCAGAGCCGCTGCCTTCACCGCTCAACCACGCTTTCTGCCAGCCCCCGCCGCCTGGCCGGTTTGCCCGCGCTGTTGGGATAGCCAATCGTCAGCAGGGCCTGCGGCTGCCAGTCAGCCAGCAGATTCAAGGACTCGCCGACGGCCTCTGGACAGAACAACGGCGCGCACATCCAGCATGCGCCCAGCCCCTCCGCGGCTGCCGTCAGCAGCAGGTTCTGCACTGCCATGGCCACGCTTTGCACCGCCATCAGTTGCTCGGCTTGGGCGCGCCGCGAGTCTGGGTAGACGTCCATGTCTCGCAGCGTCAGGCAGGCCACAATCAGCACCGGAGCTCCCGTAATGCGCGCCCGCGAGCGGGCGGCATCCGCCTCGACAGTTGCTGGCGGGTCGCCGTCCGCCAGCCGGTCGGCTCGCAGCCTCGCACTCATGGCCTCGGCCAGCCGAGCCTTGGCCTCCGCGCCGCGGACGACGACGAAGCGCCACGGCTGCCGGTTGTGGGCCGAAGGGGCCCAGGCCGCGGCGGTCAGCAGCCGCTCCACCACCTCGGCCGGCACCGGCCGCTGCGTGTAGCGCCGGATCGACCGGCGCCCCTGCGCCAGCCGCAGCAACTCTGCCGCTTGCACAGCTATTTTGCCGGGTAGACCGTCTCCGGCCGGATCTTGTATGTCACCCGCACCTGCCCGGCCGGCAGCGGGTAGTTGGGGTTGCCCCGATACTTCAATTGGAGGTCGTTGATCTTTGCGACGCCGCCGGCTTCGTCCTCAGCTACCACGGGTCCCTTCAACAATAGATAGCGGTACGGATCATGCGGGTCGGAAATGGCCAGCGCCACGACCGGGCGCCGCTTGAGGACTCTGTCCTTCACCCGCCCGCGGGCCGTGTTGATCACGATCAGCCCGTCTTCATAGTCAAACCAGACCAATGACACCTGCGGGCTGCCATCTTGCAGCGTCAGTGCCAAGGCCGCAAAAGCCTTCTTCTCGCGGCTCAGCAGGTCTGCCAATCGCTCAGGTATGCTGACTGCCATTCTCGGCTCCTACTCAGCGAAAAAGATCCATTTCCTTGCGCCGGATGAGCTCGGCGGCGCTGCCCTCGCGCAGTGCATACGGAACGCCGCGGATGTGGATGACCGGTCGTCCCTCGTCCGCCTGCCCCATCAACAGCGACGCCGCGGCGGCCAGTTCGTCTGCCAGCCCGATCTGGGTGATTTGCAGCGCGTAATCAAAAAGGTCGGGATGGCCGCGCATATCCTGCAGCGCTGGGAAACCGGCAGCGCCCAACGCCACCCCTACCGTGCCGTTGCGCCAGGCCCGACCGTGCGAGTCGTTGATGATTACGCCCACCTCCGCGCCCGTTGCCGCTCGCAGGCGCTCGCGTAGACCCCGACACGTGTCGTCCGGGTCGACCGGCAACAGCAAGACGAACTCGTCCAGGCCCGCCCCGTGCGGCGCGACGTTGGAGCGGTCCACTCCGGCGTTAGCGCACACGAACCCCAGGCGATGCTCGACGATTAGCGTGTTCGGGCACGCGCGCAGCACTTCCTTCGCCTCAGATAATACCACTTCCACCAGGCGCGGATCTTTCTGGGTAAGCGCCGCCAGCGCGTCGGCCCGCGCCGACGGTGTCACGTCGGCCAGCCGCAGGCACCGACCTTCGGCCTTCGAGACCACCTTCTGTGCCACGGCGATCACATCGTTCGTGGTCAGCGCCAGGCCGGCGCGCTCCAGGCCGGCCAGGATCAGCGCGGCCAGGTCATCACCGGCCTGGACCAAGGGAATTCCTGGCAGAGCCGTCAGCACCAGCTGCGCCGCGGGCGCCCGGGTGGCGCTCATTTGGAAATCCCGGAGACGCGAATGCCACCGCTCCTTGACTTGTACCGCTTGTTCATCGCGATGAGCAGAGCCGTCAGCCCTTCGACAATTAGCCCGTTGTCTAGCCCGCCGGCCTCGTAGGCGCGCATGCCGGCTGCCTCGGCCAGACCCACCACCACACTCCTGGCTTCGGCGTCGTCGGCGCAAACCAACACGTCACTGGCCAGTTCCTGGTCCAGCTTCTTCAGAGCGTGGGCAGGCACGTTTTGAAACGCGGCCACTACTCGCACCTCCGGCCCCAGCAAGTCCTGCGCCCGGCGGCCGGAAGGCTTCCCCTCTGGCGGGCGTGGATCGCGCGCGTCGACGCGGGCCGTGGCGTCGACCAGGATCTTGCCGGCCAGGTGCGCGCGCACGCTGACTAGCGTCGGCAACTGCGCCTCAGGCGGCACGGTCAGTACGACGATGTCGCCGGCCTGCGCCGCGGCCGCGTTCTCCAGCCCTTGTGCCAGTTCCGTGCCCACCGAGGCGTTCAGCTCGGTCGCAACTTGGGCCGCCCGCTCAGCCAAGCGTGATCCAATAAAGACATGATAGCCGGCGCGCACCCAGCGCTGCGCCAGCGCAGACCCCTCGTGACCCGTCCCGCCCAGAATGGCGAGCGTGGGAAGTGAAGCGCCCAAAGTCGTCTCCATGTGTTAGTTAGCGGCAAACCGCTCCCACACCTGCGCCGCTGCTTCACGGCTGCGCGCGGCGATCTCGGCCTCGTCCACAAACAGCAGGCGACGGTCGCGCATCAACACGCGCCCGTCGCAGATGGTGGTCGTCACCATCGACGGCTCGAAGCCAAACAGGATGTGCCAGGCCAGGTTGCCAGCGGTAAGTGTAGTGAAGGGATGATAATCGACAAAGATCAAGTCGGCAAAGGCGCCAGGCGCGATGAAACCCAATGGCGCCTGGGGGAAGAACACGCCCGCCAGAGCGGCGCTATTGGTCACAGCCATTTGCGTGATTGTATTCCCGCCCGCCCGGCGCGGGTCGCGGTGCGCGGCCTTGTGATAGAGATAGGCAGCCTTCCACTCGGCCCACATCGCGTTAGAGAAGCCATCGTTTCCCAGGCACACGCGCACACCGTGCCGCATAAGACCCTCGACTTCGGCTGCGCCGACAGCATTGTTCATGTTGGAGCGCGGCTGGTGCGTTACCCAGGTGGCGGTGGCGCGCAGCCGTTCGGCCTCGCGCTGATCAATGTGCACGCAGTGCGCTGCAATCGTTTGCGGCCCCAGTATCCCGTGCCGTTCCAGCCGTTCCACGACGCGCGTGCCGCTCTTCTTCAGGCTGTCGTATTCGTCAGCTTCGTGCTCGGCGACGTGGATGTGAAAACCACCGCCATGTTCGCTGCGGCAGGCCGCCAGAGTCTCGTCCGATAGCGTCAGGCTGGCGTGCAGGCCAAATGTGCCCGCCAGCCGCGGATGAGGCCTGGCGGCCAGGCGCTGGCCAAAACGCATGTTTTCGCGGATGCCCGCCGCCGCCCGCTCAGAGCCATCACGATCGGTGACCTCGTAACACAAACAGGCCCGCAGCCCGGCCTGCTCAACGGCCTCGGCGATCACATCGAGCGAGCCGTCAATAGCATTGGGCGAGGCGTGATGGTCTATGAGGGTAGTTGTGCCGTGCTTGACGGCGTCGACTAGGCAAACCAGCGCCGAGTAGCGCACGTCCTCAAGGGTCAGCGCCTTGTCCAGCTTCCACCACAGTCGGGCCAGGATTTCCGGAAAGTCCTTGGGCGGGTCACCTGGAATGGCCAGGCCGCGGGCGTACGCCCCATAGAAGTGCGTGTGTGCGCAAACATTGCCCGGCATTACGTACTGCCCGCGCGCGTCGATCACTTCGTCGCCGCCCGCATCCGCTGCCAGTGCAGCGCTGGGCCCCCAGCCGGCGATCCGGTCGCCGTCAATCTTCAGCGCCTGCCCTGGAATGATCTGGGGGTCGTCGCCCCACGTGATGAGCGTGGCGTTCGTAATCAGCATGCTTGGTCCCTCGTCCCGACCGAGACGTCAGTCAAAGGCTGTGGCCCGTCCCGGGTCGTCCAGGTGGGCGAAGCACTCGGCCAACTGCGCCAGGGTGGTGCGGAAACCCGACAACGGCAGCAGCGCTTCGCGCGCGAAAAACCCGACCTCGAGAATCTCGTGGTCCGGCCGCGGCGCGCCGCCCGTGATATCACAATAGAAGATGACCTTGAAGGCGTGAAAAGCAGACAGCGGCTCACCGCCCCGGTTGGCGTCAAAGACACCGATGACTTTCCGGGCGACGCAGTCAAAACCGGACTCCTCCCGGACTTCGCGCACGGCCGCCTGCGACGGCACATCGCCCACATCGGCCCAGCCGCCCGGCAGGCACCAGCCCCCGTCTGACCGCTCGCGCACCAGCAGCACGCGCCCATCGCGAAAGCAGGCCCCGCGCACGTCGACTTTCGGAGTGACGTACCCCGGCTGTAAGCTGAACCAGCCTGCCAGGGTTTCGTCGCTGTCCCCAGTGTAGGTGGAGAAGATCTCCTGCGCCAGTTGCAGCAGCTTGTGATAGCGCGCCCGGTCGTATTGGCTTTCGGCGTAGGTTAGTCCGTTTTGGGCGACGGCCTGGATGGTCCGCGCCCAGTTCAGCCAGTTGGGCTGGCGAGTTACTGGCGATGGCATTCGGGGAGCGCGGCGGCTAGTAGACTTCTTTGTCGCCGCGTTTGAGCGCCAGCAGCAGCTTGTCTTGGTCAACCGGCAGGCGCATGACGCGCACACCACAAGCGTTGTAAATGGCGTTGGTAATGGCCGGGGTCGTCGGGATGCTGGCGATTTCGCCTACGCCCTTGGCGCCGTAGGGCCCCTCGGCGGTCTCGTCCTCCACAATGATCGACGTCACCTTAGGCGCGTGTTTGATCGACGGCATCTTATAGCGCGCCAGGTAGTCGGTGAAGATCTGGCCGTCGTCGATGATGTACTCTTCGGTCAGCGCATTCCCCAGGCCCATGATCATGCCGCCTTCGATCTGGCCTTCCAGCGCCAGGGGGTTGATGGCGCGGCCGATGTCGTGCGCGGCCACCAGCTGCAGCACGTGCGCCTGGCCCGTCTCAAGATCGACCTCCACCTCCGCGGCCTGCGCCGCGTACGAGAAAGCGAAGTGCATGTCGCCGCCGGTGCCCAGCGGCTGGGTCTGCGGCGCCCAATAGGTGTACAGGGCTTTTGGTTCGCGCCCCTCCCGTTTCATGAGCCTGGCGGCCTCACCCAGTGGCACCTCGTGCCCGTTTACGCGCGCCAGGCCTTCCTCGAACCGGATCATCTCCGGCGGCTGGTCGTACTTTTCAGCGAGTGTCGTGGCCAGCGCCTCGCGCAGCGCGCGCGCTGCCAGCCGCGCGGCGTTGCCCGTAACGTAGGTCTGGCGCGAGGCGGTGGTTGGCCCTGCGTCAGGTGTCAGGTCCGTATCCGAAAGTAGGACCTTGACGTGCTGGTACGGCAGGCCCAACTCCTCGGCCGTGCACATGGCCACTACGCCCACCAAGCCCTGCCCGATTTCAGCGGCGCTGGTGCGGACCTCGGCTGTGCCGTCGACAAACAACTCGACCTCGGCGGCCGACTTGTCGGGCGCCCCCCCTCCCAGACCAGTGTTCTTGTAGCCGGCGGCCATGCCCCAGGCGCGAACTCTTGAGCCGGACACCACCCCGCGCCATGGCTCGCAGGTTAAGGATTGCAGGTGGGCGCCGACGCGATCCAGGCATTCCACCAGGCCGACGCTCTCCCGCAGCAGTTGGCCGGTGTTGGTCACCGTGCCGACGCGCAGCGCGTTCTGGCGGCGCAGCGTCAGCGGATCGACCCCTAGCGTCTCAGCCAGCCAGTCCATCATCGACTCGACGGCAAAGGCCGACTGCGTCACGCCGAAACCGCGGAAGGCGCCGGCCGGCGGATTGTTAGTATACATCGCGTAGCAGTCGGCCTTGACGTTGGGCACGTTGTACGGCCCGGCCGAGTGCGTTGTGGCACGTGTCATCACCTTATCGCCCAGCGAGGCATAAGCGCCTGTGTCGCCATACAATTCCGTCTGCACGGCTGTCAGGGTGCCGTCGCGCTTGGCCCCAAGCTTGATCCGGATAATCGTCGCGTGGCGCTTGGGGTGAAAGGTGAGTGACTCGTGCCGGTCGTACAGCATCTTCACCGGCTGACCAGTGGCCCGCGCCAGCAGCGCCACGTGGATTTGACCAGCAATGTCTTCCTTGCCGCCAAAGCCGCCGCCGATCAGGGTGCCAATGACGCGGATGTTCGCCTCTGGCTCGCCCAGACAGGCCGCAATCTGTGCGCGGTCCTGGTAAGGGATCTGCGAGCCGACGTACACGGTCAGGCGCCCATTCGGCTCGGGTATGCCAATCGCGCACTCCGGCTCCAGAAAGGCATGCTCGGTGAACGGTGTGCGGAACTCGCGTTCCAAGACCACGTCAGCCTCGGCAAACCCCTGGTCCACGTCGCCCTTGCGGACCTTGATGTGCTTGAGCAGGTTGCCGGCCTCGTGCACGTGCGGCGCATCAGGTTGGCGTGCCTGGACAGGATTAGTGACCAGCGGAAGGGGTTCGTAGTCAACCTCAATCAGGCCGAGCGCCTGTGAAGCAATCTCGCGCGTGTCGGCCGCAATAATCGCCACCGCATCGCCCAGGTAGCGCACCTTGTCGCCACACAGCGCCGGCCAGTCGGCATACACGAGGCCATGATTGGGCTCGCCGGGCACGTCGGCCGCCGTCAGCACTGCCCGCACCCCGGGCAGTGCCTTCGCCGCGCGGGTGTCAATCCGCTTGATGCGCGCGTGTGCGTGCCCCGCGCGCAGCGTGCGCGCGTGCAGCATGCTGGGGAAATGATAATCGTCGGCGTACTTGGCCTCACCCGTGACTTTGGCCACGACGTCGGGCCGCGGCAGCGGCCGGCCGATGACGTTCAGAGGCGTTTTGGTGCCCGGCAGCGCAAAGGGCTCGGGCGGGACCGGCCTGCCGGTGCGCACGCTTTGGGCCGCTGTCTGGATCGCGTTAGTGATGAACGAATAGCCCGCGCAGCGGCAGTAGGTATCCTTGAGCGCAACCTTGATGTCCTGCTCGCTGGGGTCAGGCTTCTGGTCGATCAGCGCTTTGGCCGTCATGATGACGCCAGGGATGCAGAACCCGCACTGCGGCGCCCCGCCGCGCGCGAACGCGTCTTGGAGCGGGTGCAGATCAACGGCGGACGCGCCCTCCAGCTTTCGCCGCTTGGCCTCCGCCCGCCAGTCCGGTGCTAAGCCCTCGATTGTCAACACCTGGGCGCCCTGCGCCTTCAGGGCCGGATAAACGCACGAATCGACAGGCGTCCCGTTGACCAGCACCGTGCAGACGCCGCACTCCGCTTCGTTGCAGCCGATCTTGGTGCCGGTCAGGCCAAGCCGGTAACGCAGCACCTCGGCCAGATACTCGCTCTCGCGCACCTCCACGTGCACGTCCTGGCCGTTGACGCTGACTTTCAGGGATACCATCGCTCAATCCTCCCGCCGGTCCTGCCAGCCTAGAACCCCAGCCCTTCGGGGACCGCTTCGCCCGTCCGTGCTCGCTGCACGGCCAGCCCCAAGGCGCGCCGTACCAGCACGGCTACCATTTCGTGTCGATAGTCGGCTGTGGCCCGGTGCGCTGAGGTGCGCAGCCGCGCCTCGGCCCAGACCCTCTCAACCAGCTTCTCCGCTGTCGCGGCTTCGAGAGGCTGGCCGCGCAGCCAGGCCTCCGCTCGTTCGGGCCGCAGGGGCGTGGGACCGGCTGGTCCCAACGCCAGGCGGGCATCCCGGACCCGATCCCCCTCCAGCGCTACCCACACGGCCAACGCCAGGATCGGCAGCGCGACCCCTTGGGGCCGCATAATGCGTTTGAACGCGGTCGCTTCACCTCGGCCCAACCCCGCGCCCCGAATTCGAAATCGCACCAGCACGTCGCGAGCGTGGTCGAGCGTGGACCTCCCGGGACCGCTGAAAAGCCCGCGGATAGGCTTCCAGGCGCACCCGCCCGGCCCGGCCACTTCCGCCTCGGCATCTAGCGCGACCAGCGCCAAGGTTCCGTCGCCAGCCGGCAAGGCGTGGGCCACATTGCCGCCCAGCGTGGCCACGTTGCGCACCTGCGGTCCACCAATCACGCCGCACGCCTCCACCAGGCAGGTCGCGCGCTCCGCGAGCAGCGTTGATGCTACGATGGCGGTGTGCGTCGCGGCCGCGCCGACATAGAGATCGTCGCCGGCCGTTTCGATCCGGCTCATCTCGGGAATGCGCGTGACATCGACCAGGGCTGCCACGGGCGGCTTGCGGCCCTGTTGCAGGTCCAATAGGAGATCAGTGCCGCCGGCTACCACGCGAGCCTCGCCGGCATAGTGCGCAAGGTGCAGCAGGGCCTCGTCTACCGTCGTCGGAAGGTGGTAATGGTCCCAAAGTGTCATGGACAGCGCCTTTGGAAGCTGCGCATGCATGCAGCGCCGGCGGCCAAACCGCGTGGTCGCCAGGCCTACGGTTTAGGCCCACAGCACTTGTCGACGGGTGAGGGTACCCGACGCCGTTTCCGGCCCAGCCGGTCACGACTGCGTGCCTGAGGTGGCGCGGATTGTAGCACGCGCCCATCGCTCCCGCAAGCGCCGCTTGCGCGCTC
>JADLEU010000428.1 GCA_020845955.1 Anaerolineales bacterium | reverse complement strand
TGGCTCTGGCGATGAATATGCGCTGTACCTGTTCAAGCTGCGCTGCGGCGGCGCAGCGCGCTTCGAGTTGGCGCGCGGCTCGGAGATCACGACGCTGGTAGACTGGACGCCGTCGGAGGCGATCAACGCTGGTGCCCCGGCCGACAACACGCTGTTAGTGTGGATGGCCGGCGGCGAGTTCCGCTTCTACGCCAACGACCAGTATCTGTTTTCGGCCCAAGACGCCACGTTGACCGAGGGCTTCTTCGGCCTGTATCTCTATGACCGCACGGCGGGCGGGATGACGGTCTACTTCGAGGACCTGGTTTCGCGGGCGGTGACGCCTTAGCTCAGACGCCCCCCACGGGGGCCGGCAGCCACGCACGAGGGAGCATGGCCAACCGCACCGGCACGACCACGGTCGATCTCAACCTGCGCGCAGGGCCCGGGACAGAGTTTCGGGTCCTGCTGGTTCTGCCGCCGCGCACCCCGCTGGAGATCGAGGCCGAGCAGGGCGATTGGTTCAAAGTCAGCGCCCTGGACCATGCGGGCTGGGTGAATCGCGGCTTCGTGCGGCTCGACACGCAGGGGGTGCCGGCCGGCCTGCTGAGCACGCGCGTCGACGGCGCCGGCGCGCCAAAAGCGCTCGACGCGGTGCCCCTGGCCGCGCCCGAGCCGCAGCGCATCCGGCTGGGGCCGAACGCCACCGGGACCGACCGTTTGGCCGCCAACACCTGGAACAAGTACGGCGGGTTGCTGGCGGCGCTGGCAGCCGAGCTCCACATTGATCCGGGCGTGGCCGTGGCGGTGCTGGCGATCGAATCGGGCGGGCGCGGTTTTGCCGCCGACGGGCGCATGATCATTCGCTTTGAGAACCATCTGTTCTACCGCCAGTGGGGACTAGACAACGCCGAAGTGTTCCGGCGCCACTTTAGCTTCAACCCCGAGAAGAACTGGCTCGAACACCGCTGGCGCCCGTTCACCAACCAGCCCTTCCGCGATTTCCACGGCTCCCAGGACGGCGAGTGGCAGGTGTTCAGCTTTGCGCGCTCGCTGGACGACACGGCCGCCAAGCTCTCCATCAGCATGGGCGGGCCGCAGATCGTCGGCTTCAACTACGCCACGTTGGGCTACGAGTCAGTCCACCAGATGTTCGATGCCTTCACGGCCGACGAGCGCAACCAGGTGATCGGCTTCTTTGACTTTGTGCAAGGACCCAGTTCCGATTCGCGCCGCGTGCTGGCGCTGCAGGCCGGCGACTTCACCACCTTTGCCTCCATGTACAATGGTCCCGGCCAGGCCGCCAAGTATGGCAGCCTGATGCTGGGCCTGTTCGACACCTACAAGCGCCTCAAGCCGGCCTGAGCGGCCGACCGCCCGATGCCCGCCGCCAAGAAACTCGCCCGCAACAAGCTCAACGACCTGGATGCGAAGGCCTGGCTGAAGTTTCAGAAATCCTGGTTCATTCACAACCCCCCGCCGCGGCGTAAGGACGTGCTCCAGCACCCGGCCAAGTTTCCAGAGACCCTGGCGGAGGAGTTCATTCGCTTCTTCACCAAGCGCGGCCAGACCGTGCTCGACCCGATGATGGGCACTGGCTCGGCGCTGGTGGCGGCGCTGCGCGCCGGGCGGCGCGGCGTGGGCGTCGAGTTAAACTCGCGCTATTTCGAGATCGCGCGCCAAGTCGTGGACGACGAAATCGCCTGCCTGGGCGGCGTGCCTGAGCGGCGCGCGCCGCTGCTCTTCAACGCGGACGCGGCCAGCATCCCGAGCCTGAAGCTGCCGCGGATCGCTTATGTCCTGACAAGCCCGCCGTATTGGGACATGCTGCGCACCCGCGGCGCCGAGACGCAGAAGAAGCGCCGCGCCGCGCCGGGCCTGGACGTGTTTTACTCCGACGACCCCAACGACCTGGGCAACGTGGCCGACTACGAGGAGTTCGTGGCGCGGCTGTGCGCCATCTACACCGGCCTAAAGCCCTGCCTCAAGCCGCGCGCCTACTTGACCATCATCGTCAAGAACGTCAAGAAGGGCGGCAAGATCTATCCGCTGGCCTGGGACCTGGGGCGTGAGCTGGGCCGCGTCTACGCGCTGAAGGATGAGCGCATCTGGAGCCAGGACAACCAGCGGCTGGCGCCGTATGGACTGGGCAACGCCTGGGTGAGCAACACGTTTCATCATTACTGTTTACAATTCAGGCATGAGCCGCCCAGTTAGCGTTGCGGGGGATTGAGCAATGACTTCCAAGCAACCCGGCCTTCCGGGGCTGTCAGCAGCCACGGCGCCGGCTGAGCGAAATGGGAAGGCGGCCAACCGCCTGGAGACGCACGACCGGCCGGTCCACGACTGGTACCGGTTTGTGCTGTCATTCCCGCCGCACTTGGTGCGCGACTACCTGGCAGACTTCCGACTGACGGCGGGGCAGACCGTGCTCGATCCGTTCTGCGGCACGGGAACGACCCTGGTGGAGGCGAAGAAGCACGGCCTCCGCGCCGTTGGGATCGAGGCCAACCTATTCGCGCACTTTGCCAGCAGCGTTAAAGTGGATTGGGATGTTGATCCAGAGGGGTTGTTGGCCGGCTGCCAGGCGGTGGCCCAGGCGGCGACGGAGGCGCTGGCGGCCGAGGGCCTGCATGACAACCAGCCCTTCGAGAAGAAGCCACGGAGCCTGCCGCTGCGAGCGCTGGACGAGGAGGCCGGAAAACTCATCCTGGCGCACTCGATCAGCCCACTGCCGCTGCACAAGACGCTCACCCTGCTCGAGTTTTTGCGCGCGCACGTCGAGGCACGGTACTACCGGCACGCGCTGCTGGCATTGGCCAACGCGCTCGTGTTTCAGATCAGCAATCTGCACTTTGGGCCGGAAGTCGGCGTAGGGAAGCCAAAGGTGGACTACCCCGTTGTGACTGGGTGGATGGGCCAGGTGGACAAGATCGCCCGGGATTTGCGGCTGGTGGCCGAGCGGGCGGCGGCGCCGGCGAGCGTGCACCGGGCCGACGCGCGGCAGGCGGGGGCGTGGCTGGCCGCCGAGAGCATTGACGCGGTGATTACGTCACCGCCCTATCCTAATGAGAAGGACTACACCCGGACCACGCGGCTCGAGTCGGTAATCCTGGGATTTGTCAGCAGCAAGGCGGAACTGCGGGCCCTTAAGCAGCAACTGCTCCGGTCCAACACGCGCGGAGTGTACAAAGACGACGATGACGACCGTTGGGTGGGCGAGCATCCCGAGGTCGAGCGCATCGCGCAGGCGATTGAGGCGCGGCGGATCGCACTCGGCAAGAGATCCGGCTTTGAGCGGATGTATGGGAAAGTGACGCGCCTGTACTTTGGCGGCATGGCGCGGCACCTGGCCGACCTGCGGCCTGCCCTGAAGCCCGGTGCAAACCTGGCGTACGTGGTCGGCGACCAGGCGTCTTACCTGCAGGTGATGATCCGGACGGGGCAATTGCTGAGCGAGATCGCGCAGGCGCTGGGCTACGAACTGGTGCGGACGGACTTGTTCCGGACGCGTTTCGCCACGGCGACCCGGGAGCAACTACGCGAAGAGGTGGTGGTGCTGCGCTGGCCGGGAGGCAAGTAGGATGGCGGCTGCCAGGAATAGGTACGAGCGCATCGACGAACAGGCATTGCTGGCCAAGCTGCGCTACAACCGGCTGGTGGACATCTTCACCGGATTGGCCTGTTACTCGCTGCAGAACCACCTGCGGACGACGGCGCCCGGCATTGGACAGGCCGAAGTGGACGAGACTTCCCTGGGCCTGGATAAGCGCGGGGTGCACTACGTGCTGCCGGTGCAGGCCAAGGGCGGCTCAGACCGGATCGGCATTGTGCAAATCGAGCAGGATTTCGCCATCTGCGCGGCGAAGTTCCCGACGCTCGTCTGCCGCTCGATCGCCGCCCAACTCATGGCTGACGAACTGATTGCGATCTTTGAGTTTGGACAGACGGGCCAGGGGATTCGGGTGCTGTCAGAGAAGCACTACCGGCTGGTCCAGCCGGAGGCCCTGCCGGCGGATGAGCTGCAGAGCTATCGACTTCGGCCGAGTGATTGAGCCTGTCGCCTGGCCGGACGGCACGACGCGGTCACAAGACCGCCTAGACTGAAGACGCGCGATGGTATCCCCCGGCGCGATCCTGCGCCTGCCCTACGATGCCAGCCTGACCCTGGCCGGTATCGAGTACGCCAAGAAATCGCTGCACTTCACCTACAACCGCATGGGCCTGGAGGCGGGCGCGCGCCTGCGCAAGATCGTGGCCGGGGTGGCGGTGGAGTTGGCCTTTCGGCGCTGGCTGGAGGCCGGCGGGGCGCCTTACGACCTGCTGGGCGCCACGCCCTTCACCGAGCGAGACCACTACGACCTGCGCCTGGGCGGGCGGCGCTGCGATGTGAAGAGCTTCCTGGTCAGCGATCGGCCCAAGATCAGCGCGCTGCGCCGCGACCCGGCCGAGCTGCGCGCGGCCGAAGCCCTGGTGCCGGAAGACCAATTGCGCAGCGAGACCCTGGCTGAACAGGACATCTACCTGTTCGGCTTCCTGGCCGGGCTGGAGACCCGCACCGCCGGCGCCTTGCAGCGCGCGCTGCTCGCCGAGCAGCCGGTCTATCTGCTGCACGCCGTCCAGCCGGCGCGCTGGCGCGGCGCCGAGGCCTGGCGCTCGCTGGGCCGGCTGGTGCTGAAGGCCGACACCGCCGAGGCGCTTGATGTGGAGGTGGGCGGGCAGGACCAGAGCCACGCCGCACGGGTCCACCGGCTGCGCCTGGCGCCGCGCACCCGCACCGTAGTCCCGTTCGAGTACTATGCGCTGTTGTATCTGCACGCCGCGCGCCTGCCCCGGGGAGCGGTGGGCGTGCGCAGCCCAGCCCTGCGCGAGACACAACTGGTGAAACCTGGGGATTGGGCGAACATCTGGATCTACGGCCTGGAGATCTTCCTGGCCGGATGGCTGACCAAGGCCGAATTCCGCGCCAGGGGCCGCCGCCTGCCGGCCGGCGCGGCCGTCTGGCAGTATGCGCACACCCAAACCGATAACCGGGCGGTGCCCGTGACGCAGTTGCGCCCGGTGAGCGAGTTGGCCGCGCTGGCGCTGCAAGGCCCGCGGAGGCAGCCGTGAGCTTCGATTGGCAAACCCACCGGCGCGCCCGCTTTGGCCGGGCCGGCGACAAACTGCAGCTTGGCGATCTGATCCTGCCGCTCGACGCGCAGCTCGACTGCGGGCCCGAGTTGGGCCAGATCCCCGTGCGCGCGGTGGCCCAACTGGCGGCGCAAACCGCCACGCTGACCGAGGGCGAATGCCAGCCGCAGCTGGCGGCCCTGGTCTTCGCCGCCACCGGGCGCCCCCGCGCGCTCGACCACTACTTTCCGCTGGCCCGGGTGCTGGTGCCTCCCGAGCGAGACGCCTTCGACGACCTGGTCAGCTTCATCGCCGGGCATCCGAACTTCGATCTGCGCCTGGTGACGGCTGGACGCACAGCGCTGTACGCCGCGGCACACCCGGCGGATCTGCCGGCCGGCGCGCGCCACATCGTCGCCGGCCATCTAGCCGAAACCTTCTTTTACCGGTCCGACCTCCTCGAACGCCTGCTCAGCGGGCCGCGGCATTTCCGGCTGTATGCCACGCGCGCCGTCTACGCGGACGATGGCGGCGAGGCGGGCGGCTGCTTCAACCCCGAGCGCGGTGCCCTGATGCTGGTGCTGGCGCGGCTGTACGAGGGCTTCAACGACGACAGGCCGGGCGTGTCGCCTTTCCTGCACGAGTTTGGCCACATGCTCGA
>JADLEU010000427.1 GCA_020845955.1 Anaerolineales bacterium | reverse complement strand
GGCTCAGGCAGCAGGCGGGTCTGGTCGTGGGAATCGGCGGCTCGGTCAAAGGCGCGACTGGTGCGCGTCATCCTAGCCCAGCTCTGCCACGACCTGGCCCATGTGGGTGATGTCGTAGCCGGGCAGCGCCGCAACCTGAGCCTGAAAGCGCGGGTCGCGCAGCGCTGCCAGCAGCGGCCGGAGCAGGGGGCTATCGTAGTGTTCGCGCGGAATGACCAGCTCGTAGCGCTCCTTGAATAGCGGCATAAAGCCCAGATTCAGCGCGCGCGCGGCGGCCGCAATTCCCAGCCCACAGGTCGCCACACCCGAAGCGACGGCCGCGGCCACGGCCAAGTGGGTGTACTCCTCACGCCCATAGCCGCGGATCTCCTGGGCGCCCAACCCAATCTTGCCGATCTCAAAGTCCAGGAGCACGCGCGTGCCGGCGCCGCGTTGACGGTTAACAAATATCACGTCTGGGCGGCTCAGGTCGGCCAGCGTGCGGAGCTGCTGCGGGTTGCCGGGGGGGACAATCAGGCCCTGCTCCCGCCCGACGAGGGCCACTACGACCACCGGCGTATCGGGCAGATAGCGCTCGATATAGCTGAGGTTGTAGACGCCGGTCTCAGCGTCGAGCAAGTGGCTGCCGGCCAGGTGGGCTTCGCGGCGGCGCAGAGCCACCAGTCCGCCCTGGCTGCCGACGTTGGCGGAGGCCAGCCGCAGCGCGCCGCGCGGGTCATCCGGGGCGCGCTCGGCCAGGAACTGCGCCAGCAGGTCCAGCGTCAGGTCGTGCGAGCCGATGGCGACGATGGTGCGCGCGATCTGCTCGGCCGGCCGGTAGAGCCGCACCGTGACCGTCTCCCCGGCATTCAGGCCTTCCTGGTGCCGGGGGATGATCACCAGCCCGTCGGCGCGCACCAGCGAGGTGATGACGCCGGCGCCGCGCGAGAGCGGCGTGGCGACCACCCGGTCGCCAACCTGGCCGACCGTCACGCGAAGATACTCGTCGTCGCCCAGGGGCGACAGCACCTTGCGCGTCATCTGCGCGGAGATGGCTGGCGGATCGGCTTGAGGCTGGCCCTGCCAGCGGGCCAGCAGCGGCTGAACAAAGATCTCGCCGGTTAAGGCTGCACTGACCGGGTAACCGGGGATACCCAAGATCGGCACCGGGCGCTGGCCCGCCAGCAGGCCGGCAATGACCGGATGTCCAGGACGTACCGCTACGCCATGCACCAGCAGCGTGCCCAGCCGTTCCACGACCTGCGCCGAAAAGTCCTCCGAGCCGGCAGATGAACCGGCATTCAGCAGCACCAGATCGTGGTCGCGGGCCGCCTCGGCCACGGCCGCAGCGATCTGGGCCAGGTCGTCGGGCACGCTGGCGCAGCGGGTGGCCAGTCCGCCCCACTGCTCGATTTGGGCGGCCAGGACCAGCGAGTTGTACTCAATGACGTCGCCCGGCTTGACCGCTGCGCCGGCCGGCACGAGCTCAGTGCCGGTTGGGATAATGGCCGCGCGCGGGCGGCGCCAAACCACCACCTGGTTGTGGCCGCAGCCGGCGATGGCGCCCAAATCCACGGGGCGCAGCAGATGGTTGGCCGGCAGCACCAGCTCGGTCGCGACCATGTCCTCACCCATGGCGCGTACATGGGTCCACGGCGCCAGGGCGGCCCGCAGTTCGATCATCTCCGGCCGGGCCGCCGCGCCAATCGGCTGGACGTTCTCGACCGGCACAACGGCGTCGGCCCAGGCCGGCAGGGCATCGCCGGTGTCGACGTAGCGCGCGGGACCGTCTGGGTCAACCGCCAGTTGGAGCGGGTGATTATCGGCCGCCGCGGCGGTATCGCCGGCACGCACGGCGTAACCGTCCATAGCCGCCGCGTGGTAATGGGGCGCGGATTGGAGCGCCCAAACCGGCGCGGCCGTCACGCGGCCCAGGGCCTGGTCGAGCGGCAGTGTCTCGGCGCCCAACGGCTGCCATAGACCGGCCGCCTCCAGGGCGCTGCTGATCCGCCGCCAGGCTTCTGGCAGTGGGATGTCTTCCAGATAAACGCTCTGGCGGGGCATGCCGGTTTACTCGTCGGCCTCCAGTTGGTATTTGAAAACTTTGTTGTTGCTGACGACATACAGGTAGTTGTCGTCGTCAAAGGCCAGGCCGTAGGCAAATGCGGATGTCGGGATGGTGGAGAGGTATCGTCCATCGGGCGCGAAGGCCAGAATGCCGTTGAGGTCGCTCACGTAGACACGGCTCTGATTGTCGACCGCGATATCGCCGGCCAGGCTCAATTGCCCCGGTTCGTCGCCGCTGCTGCTGAATCGGTTGACGTAATCTCCAGAAGGGCTAAAGTGAAATATGGCTTCGGATAACTGGCCGACCGCGTAGATATTGCCCAACCCATCGGCGGCGACCTTGATCGTGACCTCCGTATCGCCGGTGATGCTGCTGATCGCCTCCCGCAGCGCCATTACGGTGTTGCCGTCCTCGTCAAAGGCGATAATGTCATCGCGGTTTTTGTACCAGGCGGCAACCAGGCCGCCGCCGGGCAGCGCGGCCACGTCGCCAAAGCCCCAGCCGTCGATATAGTCTATCTGGCTGATCACCTCGCCGGTCTGCCCGTCATGCCGGAAGAGGTCGCTGCCATAGACGAGATAGACGCTGCCGTCCCGCGCCACGGCCATGCCAGTCAGATACACGTCATCGCCGCCGTCGCCGACCTGCCATTGGGTCACAAATTCGCCCTGCGGGTCGAAGACCTGCAGCCGGCCGCCGCTGTAGTCGGCGACGTAGATGTTGCCCTCGGCGTCGACCCCGACGTGGCGCGCGTCAGAAAATCGGCCAATCCCCGTTCCTTCCCCGCCGAACTCCAGGACCACGCGGGGATATTGACCGGTGCCGTCGGCGACAGCGTCGGCTAGGCCGGGGACGATCTCGTCGAGTTTGTCCAGGCCAGGCAATGCCAGAAGAGGCAGGAAGGTGACGACGACGCTCAATAGGCCCACGACCAGGGCGCCCACGACGCCCAGGATGATCAATGTGGCCAGGCAGCCCCCCGCGCGGCGCCGCGGGGTGTGGGTGACCACCACGGGCGGGCTGGCGTAGGTGGTCATCGTGCTGGTGACAATCGGCGCGTTGAAGCCGGCGCTGCCGAGGTTGCCGATCTGGATTTGGGGCAGGCCGGCGCCGTCAAAGCGGAAGAAGCCCGCGCTATCCAGCGCGCTGGCCTGGCCCGCGGTGACGTGGTGGACGGTGACAGGTTGGCCGGCGGCCAATTGATCTAGGGCGCTGTTGGCCTCCTGTTCGTTGGCGCCGAACATCTCTTGATACAGCCGAGCTGCCTCGGCCAGGCGGCCGCTCCGAGCGAGGTCGCCCATCTCGCGCAGCTTCGGAAGCTGATCCAAAAGCGGCATACCGCCCACGAAGATCGACGACTGCTTGTGCGGCGGGGCTGGTTCGCTGGCCCCCGAGGAGGCGGGGCGCCGTAGCTCGGCGGGCACGACGACCGTGTTACCGCAGAACGCGCACTGCGCGGTGGGGGCGCCCTCTTCAACGCTCAAGGACGCTCCACACGACGGGCATGACAAGACCTGCAGTCTGGGCATGGCTATCTCCTCAAAACAGGCGAACGTCGACTTCCTCGCCGGCGCTGATCCCGGTGATGTCCATGGGGATCACAATCATGCCGTCGGCAAATACCAGGGTAAAGATCTGATTGGACTTGCCGAAGACAGGCTCGGCGGCCGGTTGGGCCCCCGGCGCCCGATTGTAGTCCAAACGCGCTGGGACGTAGTCGACCCGCCCGGCCTGCGAAGCCAGGTTGTGCGTCAGTCGCGCGCGCACGGCGCGGCCTGGCGGCGGCTGGCGGCAGCCCTGGAGTCGATATACCGTGGGAACCACAAACAGGTCAGCCGTGACCATTGCGGAAACTGGGTTCCCGGGCAGGCCGAAGACCGGCTTGCCATTGGCCACGGCCAGGATGAGGGGCTTGCCAGGCTTGACCGCCACGCCGTGCACGAGGGTGCCGGGGGCTCCCAAGCTGTCGATGACCCGAGCGGTCATATCGCGCACGCTGACGGAGCTGCCGGCAGAGATCACCAGCGCATCAGCCTGCGCCAGGGCCGCGGCGGCGGCGCGGCTCAGGGCTTTAAAGCTGTCGGGCGCGATACCGGCGCGGATTGGCACACCACCGGCTCGCCTGATTTGCCCGGCCACCGAATAGGTGTTCACGTCGCGCACCTGCCCAGGGCCAGCCGCCTGATCGGCCGGCACCACCTCGTCGCCGGTGGCCAGCAAGGCTACGCGCGGCTGCCGCGCCACCGCGACCCGGATTAAGCCCAACGCCGCCAGCCCGCCAATATCCTGCGGGCGCAGCCAATGGCCAGCGGGTAGCATGGCCGCGCCGGCCTGGATATCATCGCCAACGCGCAGGATGTTTTCGCCCGGTGCCACGGCTCGCTGGACTTCGATCTCGGCAGCGCCGGCGGGCTGCGTCACTTCGATCATGACGACCGCATCAGCGCCGGCCGGCAGCATGCCGCCCGTGTGGATCAGGCCGGCCTGGCCCGGCCCAAGACTGAAGGTCGGTGGGCGGCCCATGGGCGCCTCACCAGCGAGGGTCAGGTAAGCCGGCAGCGTTGGGCTGGCGCCAAACGTGTCCTGCGCCCGTACGGCATAGCCATCCATGGTTGAGCGGGCGAACGCGGGCACGGACTCGGGCGCCGAAACGGCCTCCACGGCGACGCGGCCCACCGCCTCCGCCAGGTCAACTGTTTCGAGCTGCGGCGCATCCCGCAGGTGGTCCCACAACCGGGCGAGTGCGTGATCCGGAGTCAGTACAGTGAAGAACTCGGGCATGGCCGGGCTACGTGAATACCGCCTGAAAGTCAGCGAGCGGCATAGGCGGAATTCTGATCAAATCCATGTTCTCTTCCACGTGCTCGGTGCGGCTCATTCCCGCCAGTGCCGCGGTCAGGCCGGGAGCCGAGCGCACGAACTGCAGCGCGCACTGCGCGTCGGTCAGCCCCGGCCCAAAACGGGCGCGCAGCGCTTGCGGCAGGCGGCCGAGCACGCTGCCCTGCAGGAGCGGAGCGGAGGCCAAGACGGTTAGACCCGCTTCGGCGGCGGCGGCCAACAGACCCACCAACCCAGCAGCGCTGGCCTGGTTGGCGCG
>JADLEU010000426.1 GCA_020845955.1 Anaerolineales bacterium | reverse complement strand
CCTGCGCCACGGCCGTTTCGACCCCCACGGCCAGGGCGCGGGCTTCCTCGTCGCGGTTGTAGGTGTCGACGATCGTCTGCGCCGTGCGGCCGACCGAGTCGATCAGCGCCCGGCGGCGCGTGTCCAGGGGCGCGGCGCCCTCGCCGACCAGGTGCTCGGTGTAGCGCGCCTGCCGGCGCTGGAGATAAGTCATGATCTGCTGCCACTGGTGCAAATCTTTTTGCACCAGCCAGTCGATCAATCGGCGGACGCGGTCCTCAACCTGGTGCGGGACATCGGCCAGGACCTCGCGCTCAAAATCGGTTCGGACGCGGTCGCCGCGCGCCAGGCTGGCGATATTGGTCAAGCGCAGCGTCCGATCGAAGAAATCGAGCCCGCGCTCCTGCATCCGCACCAGGATATTCTCAATCTCGGCCAGGCGTGGGGTCAACTCGCCAGGCAGGTCGCGCTCATAGGCCGTGAGGACGGTCTCGAGCGCCGTGGCGGTCTCGGTATCTTCGCCGAGGGCTTCGTCCTGCTCCGCCGCCACCTGCTGGGCCTGGCTGACAATGCGCTCCGCCACGCCGAGCGGGTTGGTCAGCTTGAGGCGCAAGCGAGTCCGGTCGTCGAGCGTGGCCTGGATATATGCCTCGAGGGCGTCAAGCCCGCTGGCAGCCCGCAGCCGCCGGCCCTCGTCCGGGTCCACCGCGCGGCGCGCCTGCTGGGCCTGGCGAGCCGAAACTGGGAAGATCTCGGGCGCAATCCCCAGCGCGGCCGTAGCATAGCGCTCGACAAACCCCTCGACCTGCTTCAACGCGGCCTGATCCTCGAAGATATCGGCCTTGTTGATGGCGACGATGACCTTCTTGCCCCAAGCCCGAATCCGCTCGAGGAACTGGCGCTCGCTCTCGGTGAGCGGCCGGTCGGAGGAGGTCACAAACAGCACCAGGTCGCTGCGCGGGACGAACTCCTCCGTGAGCCGCTCATGCTGGCGGATGACGGCGTTGGTGCCCGGCGTATCGACGATGTTCAACTCGCGCAGCAGCGGCAGGGGGTGGGTGCAGACGGCAAAGCTCTCGTCGACCACGGTTTCGGACAACTCGGGGCCCCACTTGACCAAGGTCACACGCGAGGTGGTCGGGGTGACGCCCTCGGCTAACACCCGGCCGTGGTCCTCGCCCAAGAGCGCGTTCATCAGGGCCGACTTGCCGGCGTTGAACTCGCCGACCACGACCACCAGGAAGAGCTCATCGAGTTGGAGGGTGGCTTTTTGGAGGGTGTCGAGCGCCTCGCCAGGCACCTCGAGCGCGCTGAACGCCACGCGCATGTCGGCCAACGCTTCCTTTTCTTCCCGCAAGAAGCGAGCCTGCGCTTCCGTGAGAACCTGGCGCATTACGCCTTCCTTAGCTCAACGTGCACGCGATGCGCGCCGCCATCGTCCACCAGCCGAACGTGGCTGCCGGCCAACTCCTGCCCGTCCACGGTCACCCGCGGCACGCCCCGGCTGAGGCGCTCCGGGTTCGTCACGGTTACGTGATAGCGGGCACGGCCATGCCGCAGCGTGAGCGTGAAACCGGGCCAGTCGCGCGGCAGGCAGGGATCCAGGGTAAAGCCGGCGCCCTGGCGGCGCAAGCCCAACAGGCCCTCCAGGCCAGTGCGATACATCCATGCAGCCGATCCAGTGTACCACGTCCAGCCTCCCCGACCAACGTGGCTGGGATGGCTGTAGACGTCTGCGGCGACGACGTAGGGCTCGACTTTGTAGCGCGCGACCGCCTCGGGCGTGGCCGCGTGATAGATGGGGTTGATCAGCCGGAATAGCTCGGCGGCCCGGTCGCCGTCGCCTTGCTCGATGTAGGCCAGGATCACCCACAAGGCCGCGTGCGTATATTGGCCGCCGTTCTCGCGGATGCCGGGCACGTATCCTTGAATGTAGCCGGGGTTGGGCTTCGATTGGTTGAAGGGGGGCGCCAGCAGCAGGATCAGGCCATCCTGGGGGCGCACCAGGCGCTCGGCCAGGGACTGCATCGCCTGCCGGGCGCGCTCAGGCGGCGCCGCGCCTGAGAGCAGGCCCCAGGTCTGCGCGATCGAATCGATCTGGCATTCGTCGTTTTGCGCCGACCCCAACGGGGTCCCGTCGTCAAAGTAGGCGCGCCGGTACCAGGCGCCGTCCCAACCGTGCGTCTGCAGCGCCTCCTTGACGGAGGCGGCCTGCCGGCGATAGCGCTCGGCTGTGCCGGCATCGCCGCGCTCACCAGCCAGACCGGCAAAGCGCTCCAGGTTCGCGACCAGAAACCAGCCCAGCCAGATGCTTTCGCCCCGGCCGCCTGGCCCGACGCGGTTCATGCCATCGTTCCAGTCGCCGTTGCCGATCAGCGGCAGACCGTGCGGGCCGAATCTTAAGCCATTATCGAGCGCCCGCCGGCAGTGCTCGTAGAGCGAGGCCGATTGGGCGCTGGGCACTGCCGGCACAAGCGCCTCCTGCTGGTCCGGCTCCAACCGCGGGCCCTTCAAGAAGGGCACGGCCTCATTCCAGAGGCCCGTGTCGCCGGTCGCTTCCACGTAGTGCATGGCCGCGTAGGGCAGCCAGAGGTAATCGTCGGAGGACCGGGTGCGCACGCCCTGCCCGGTGGCGGGATGCCACCAATGCTGCACGTCGCCTTCGGGGAATTGTCGCTCGGCCGCACGCAAGATGTGCTGGCGCGCCAGGTCGGGGCGAGCGAAGTCGAGCGCCAGGACGTCCTGCAATTGGTCGCGAAAGCCGTAGGCGCCGCCAGACTGGTAGAAAGCCGAGCGACCCCACAGGCGGCAGGCCAGAACCTGATAAAGCAGCCACCGGTTCAGCAGCAAATCAAAGGCCGGGTCGGGCGTCTGCACCTGCACCGTGCCCAGGATCGTGTCCCAGTGGGTCTGGACCGCGGCTAGGGCTTGGCGAACCTGCTCCGGGCCGCGAAAGCGCCGGACGAGGCGGCGGGCCTGATCGCGGTCGTGCGCCTGCCCAATCAAGAGCACCACCTCCACGGTCGCGCCAGGCGCCAGGATCAGGCGCGCCAGCAGCGCCCCGCAAGGATCCAGGCCCGCTCCGACGCGCCCGCTGAGCGCCGGCCGTTCCAGCCCGGCGGGATTGGCTAACCCGCGGTTGCGGCCAATGAACTCCAGCCGGTCGCCCGTGACGGTGAGCGCTAGCGGCTCCTCTTCGAGCCACAGGGCGGCGAAGGCAATCCGGCCGGGATAATCCGTGTTGTAGGGATTGCGCGCCAACAGCGCGCCCGTTTCCGCATCGCGCTCGGTGACGATAAAGGGCTGGGTCTGGGTGCGGGTCGCGCCCAACACCCACTCCAGATAGGCGGCCACCGCCAGCCGCCGCGGCTGCGGGCCCAGGTTGCGCAGCGTCAGCCGCGCCAACTTGACCGGCTCGTCCACCGCCACGGCGACCAACAGCGTCTGCGCTATCCCATGGCTGTGATGCTCATAGCGTGTATAACCGGCGCCATGCGCGATCACGTACGGCCCCGCATCGGCGGCGCGGACCGGGAGCGGCGTGGGGGTCCACGTGGCGCCGGCGTCCTCATCGCGCAGATAGAGCACTTCGCCCGGCGGATCGCTGACCGGGTCGTTGGACCAGGGCGTCAGCCGGTTTTGTTGGCTG
>JADLEU010000425.1 GCA_020845955.1 Anaerolineales bacterium | reverse complement strand
GAGCGTCCGGGTGGTCAGGTCGACATGCAGGATATTGCCGGTATATCCGTTGGGCATGGGGGCTCCTGAACAATTACGACACGATCAGGGTGATTCTACCGCCGGAAGGCGGGGTGTCAATGGAGCGGGGGCGGCCTTCGGCGGGGACCCGGGCAAAGGAAATGAAGGAAAGGCAGCACAAAGGGAAACGGCCGATCCCGCAGGAGCGCGTTGAACACGCGATCGCCGCCCGCTTGAGCCGGCCTGTCACATCTGTCCTGGCGGGTGCCATTGTCTCCATCGCGGCTGCCAGCCCGCAGGGCTTCGCCCCTTGGCTAGCCGGGCGTTGAAACGCCCGGCGGGGTCCGGCCAAGCGCGGCCATGGGCGGGCTGGGGCGTGGAGGATTGAGCGCCAGGTCGGCCGCGGCGGGCGGGTCGTGGCTGCACCGACGTGCCGCAGTGTGCCTGCGACTTGCGCAATCCGTAGGGATCGTGCTACCTGGGCAACGTGGACCGCTTATTGACAGCAGGCCCCCAGGGCCATCCGGCGCGGAGCGTCCATGCCGCGATAGTAGGCTCACTCCCCCAACGACCGCCGTTCGAGCCAATCGCTGGCCCACTGCAGACCGAGCATGATCAGCACCGCCAGGCCCGCCAGCGCCGCGCCCGCGGCTATGCAGCCCACGCCCAAGGCGGCGGCGCCGCTGCCGTAGAACAGCCAGATCAGCCCGCCGCCCACCAGGAAGAGCAGGGCGAAGAAGCCGAGCAGCAGGTTGCGGTCGGTTCGCTCGCGGTGGCGGTGCAGGTCGGGGCGGTCGCGCATTGCTTGATTGTAATTCGTTTCTGGTATAATGCCGCACGACTGACCAGGCGCATGACGAGCATGGAACCGCGGACTCGCACGATCGCCCGGCTGATCAAACAAGCCGAGCACTTCATCGACCACCGGGACTGGGATGAAGCCGCCGTGCGCTGCTACCAGATCCTGGCGCTAGACCACGACAACGCCGCTGCCCAACAGAAGCTGCGCCTGATCTACCTGCAGCGCGAACTGGTCGAGGACATGCGCCAGGCCGTTCAGCGCCTTGCCGATCCCGACGACGCCAGCCCGCATCAGTACCGGCGAAGGCTGGCGTTTTCATATAAGGTGCTCTCGCGCTGGGACGGCTGGCTGCGCGACGACCAGGAGCAGACGCCGGTGGACGAGCTGGAAGAAGTCGCGCAGATCCTTAACGCCGCTTACTTGCACGGCTACGACCACCAGCTGCTCAACGCCTGGAACGGCTACGTGGAAGCCTGCGGACGCCACGCCCAGCGGCGGCGCGAGATCCAGTGGTGGATGGCCAAGCAGTATGCCCAGCGCGGTTTCTTCGCCGACGCGGTCGAAGTGCTGACCGAGATGTTGGCCAACGACCGCGATGACCCCGACGCGCGCTATGTGCTGGCCGAGATGCGCTGGTGGCGCGACAACGCCGACAGCATCGCCTGGCTGGCCTGACCAGGGCGGCCAATGCCCCCGACCTCTTACATGGGCGTCATCGCCCGCTATCGCGACTATCTGCGGCTGCCGGCCGACGCGCGGCCGGTGACGCTGCTGGAAGGCCGCACGCCGCTGATCCCGGCGCCGCGCCTGGGGGCCGAGCTGGGATGCAACCTATATCTCAAGTTCGAGGGCCTCAACCCCACCGGCTCGTTCAAGGACCGCGGGATGACCATGGCGATGACGGTGGCGGCGGCCAGCGGGGCGCGGGCGGTCATCTGCGCCTCGACCGGCAACACCGCGGCCTCGGCGGCGGCCTACGCCGCGCGGGCCGGGCTGGGCTGCTTCGTCCTCATCCCGCAGGGCAAGGTGGCGGCCGGCAAGCTGGCCGGCGCGCTGGCCTACGGCGCGCGCGTAATCCAGGTGCAGGGCTCGTTCGACGACGCGCTCGCGCTGGTGCGGCAGCTTGCCGACCGCGCGCCGATCGCGCTGGTAAACTCGGTCAACCCGCACCGGCTGGAAGGGCAGAAGACGGGGGCCTTCGAGGTGTGCGACGACCTGGGCCGCGCGCCCGATTGGCTGTGCCTGCCGGTGGGCAATGCCGGCAATATCACCGCCTATTGGAAAGGCTTTCGCGAGTATCATGCCGCCGGACGCATCGACAGCCGGCCGCAATTGCTGGGGGCGCAAGCGGCCGGCGCCGCGCCGCTGGTGCTGGGCCACCCGGTGGAGAAGCCCGAGACCGTGGCCACCGCCATCCGCATCGGGCGGCCGGCGCGCGGCGAGGAGGCGCTGCTGGCGGCTGAGGAGTCGGGCGGTCGCATCGTGGCGGTGAGCGACGACGCCATCTTGGCCATGCAGCGCCGGCTGGCGGCAGAGGGCGTGTGGTGCGAGCCGGCCTCGGCAGCCGGCGTGGCCGGGCTGGCGCAGGAGGCGCGGGCCGGCCGGCTGGACGCCGGCGGCCGGCTCGTCGTGGCCGTCATCACCGGCCACGGCCTGAAGGACTCCGAGGTGGTGATCAGCCGCGCCACGGCGCCGGACGTGATCGAGGCGCGGTTTGAGGCGCTGGAGGCGCTTGTTGGCCAGCTCACCAGCTAACCCGCACGCCGCCGCCCGCCTGGCGCTGGCCCGCCGCATCGAAGCGGCGCATTCGCAGAAGCCGATGGCGGTGGTGATAGCCTCTGGCTTGACCGGGCGTGGCACGGCCGGCGAGCACTCCGACCTAGAGCTCGACTTCTACTGGCGCGAGCCGCCCACGGCCGCCGAGCGCCGCGCGGCGGTGGCGGCGGGCGGGGCCGAGGCGGCCGCGCTGCACGGCGTCATCGCCGACGTGTTCGACCTGGTCGACCGGCACGTGGCGGGCTTCAACATGGCGCTCGACCGGGCGCGGATGCAGCGCAGGCGGCCAAAGCTCAATGCGTAGGGTCTCGGTCTCCACGCCGGCGTCGACGGCCAACCTGGGCGCCGGCTTCGACTGCCTGGCGCTGGCTCTCAACTTGCGCAACGTGGTCGAGCTGTGGGACGCCGGCCGCGGGGGCGGGCTGGAGATCGACGTGGAAGGCGAGGGGGAGGGCCGCGTGCCGCTGACGCCCGGCAACTTGATCTACCGGGCCGCCGAGCGCGTGTTCGAGCGGGTGGGGCGCCGGCCGGCCGGGCTGCTGCGGCTGCATTCGGTCAACGCCATCCCGCTGGGATCGGGGCTGGGCTCGTCGGCGGCCAGCATCGTGGGCGGGCTGGTGGCGGCCAACGCGCTGGTCGACGGCGGGCTGGGGCGCGACGACCTGCTGCGCCTGGCCTACGAAATGGAGGGCCACCCCGACAACGCCGCCGCGGCGCTGCTGGGCGGGCTGGCGCTGGTGAGCGCGGCCGGTGACGAGCTGATGGTGCGGGCGGTGGCGGCGGCGCCGCTGCGCGTGGCCATCGCGCTGCCCGAGCTGCGGCTGAGCACCGCCCAGGCGCGCGCGGCGTTGCCGGAGCTGGTCCCGCTGAAAGACGCGGTCTTTAACCTGGGGCACGCGCTGTTCACGGTGCAGTCGCTGGCGGCCGGCGACGAGGCGCTGCTGCGCTGGGCGGTGGCCGACCGGCTGCACCAGCCCTATCGCCAGCACCTGATCCCCGGTTACGCGGAAGTCGTGGCCGCGGCGCGCAAGGCGGGCGCGGCGGCGGTGGCGCTGTCGGGCGCGGGGCCGTCTATCGTGGCCTTTGCGTTTCAGAAGCATGGGGAGATCGCCCAGGCGATGCAGGCGGCCTTCCAGGCGCACGGGCTGGCCGCGCGGACCTTCGTGCTCCCGGTGGACCGGCAAGGGGTGACGGTGAGTGTGACGGAAAGGTAACTCAGCCGTTCTGATCATAAGCCCGCCGCAGGCCGGCGATGGCGACCTTGTCCTTCTGCAGCATGGCCTGCATCCAGCAGCCGGCTCTGGCGAGGTCGGGGCCGCCCAGGGCCTCAGGGACAAGATGACACTTTATTCTTACGCGAAATTGGACCCATTACTGGAATTGACGTTGCCGATCAAGGCGCTTGATCACATGCCCAGCGAGAAGTTGGTGGAAGCGTTGGCGCTGATCCTGGCGGGTAGGCGCGCCACATACAAAGCCGAGTGGCTGTTGCGCCCTAACGTCGGTTTGGCCTGCGCCTGGGGCCAGGCAGGATTTGTGCAGCAGGCCACCCTGGCGCGCTCGTTGGACGCGCTCAGCGCGACCAGCGTTAGGCAAGTGCGCGGCGCGTTCACAAGCATCACCCGCACCTGGGCGCAAGCGTGCCAGCACGACTTTGGCGGCGGGCCGTTGTGGTTGGATGGCGATTTGACCGGCCTGCCCGCTTCCAAGCGCGCCGTCGGCAGTGAGAAGCGATACTTCTGGGGTAATAAACCGCACCGGGCGGCAGGTGGCGCGGTTCACCTGTAGCCAGTACGGGGAAACGCTCGGCTCGTGGCTGCACGTCGGATCAACCCAAAGTGTGCATGCGTTTGAGCCCATGGTACGGGCGACTGAGCAGTTGTTGCCTTTGAAGCCGCATTAACGCGCGCGCGCGGATGATCGGCAGGAGATCGGCCCTGAGCCCTGGGTGGCCCTGGAGCTACGGGGTGCGCTATGGAAGGCGGACGCAAAACAGCCGGGCATCAGGGCGCGCCGAAGACGATGCGCAGGATCTCGCCGTTGGCGTAGTCGGCCACGTACAGACCGCCGTCCGGCCCAACGGTCAAATCCACCGGGCGTCCGTCGGGTAGCCGCAGGAACCACTGGGGTGTGCCGGCGTAGGCGCCGCCGTCGGAACTGAGCGCCACCCTGGCCACGCCGCGCTCGGGGTCGCCGGGGAACATGTAGATCGAGCCCAGGATGGCGACGAAGGCGTTGTCGAAGTACTCATCCGGGAACTGGCGCGCGTGGTAGAAGGCCAGTCCGTTGGCCGAGGTGTGCGCGCGGAAGATGGCGGCCGGCGCGGCGCGCCCCGCGCACAGGGTGCCCGGCGCGGGCGTGGCGGCGCCGACCCAGCACTCGGGCCAGCCGTAGTGCTGCCCGGCGCGGATGTGGTTGAGCTCCTCGGGCGGCAGGTCGGGGCCCAGGTCGTCGCGGCTGTTGTCGGTGGCGAACAGGTCGCCGGCCGCGTTGAAGGCCAGGTCGTAGGGGTTGCGCAGGCCGGCGGCGTAGACTTCTAGCTCGCGGCCGTCGGGCCGGAAGCGCAGGATGGCGCCGTTGCGCGGGTCGCGCTCGTGGCAGTGGTCGCAGGTGCTGCCCTGGCCCAGGTAGAGAAAGCCGTCGGGGCCGAGTGCCAGGCCGTCGTTCTGGTGCAGACCGAACGAGGGCAGGCCGGTGACGACCAGGCGTGCCGGACCGATCTGGCCGCCGCTGCCGGGTGACACGGCGGCCACGGCGCCGCGATACGAGACGTAGAGCGTGTCCTGCGCCCAGGCCAGCCCCAGCGGCACCGGCAGATCGGCCACGTAGACCTGGCGCTGGTCGGCGCGGCGGTCGCCGTCGAGGTCGGCCAGGGCGTAGACCACGCCGGCGGCCGAGGCCGCGTACAGCCGCCCGTCGGGGCCGAAGGCCAGGCTGCTCGGCTGGGGCACCTGGCCATAGACGGTGAGCGAGAAGCCCGGCGCCAGCTCACCGCGCTCGACGATGGGGATGGGGGTCGCGGTTGAAACGCGCGTGGGCGTGGTGGTGGGCGCTGGGGGCGGCGCGGGCGGCAGAGTACTGCCGGGCGGCAGAGTACTGCCGGGCGGCAG
>JADLEU010000424.1 GCA_020845955.1 Anaerolineales bacterium | reverse complement strand
TGGGCGGCAGGGCGTCGCGCAGGGTGACCGACAGGTTCAGCATTTCGTCGTAGTTGGCCGTCCGGAATTTACGTGTCATGCCGATAGTGTACACTCAGCCGGCCGGTTCTCTCCGACAGGCTGCTAGTAGTAGGAATGCCCGCAGTGAGTTCTCGGCGCTGGCGTAATTGACTTGCACACCGTGAAGAATGCCATGCCTGTTTAAAGCCTGCCCCTCTGTCAACCCTTTAGATGCGAGCCAGCCCTGGAAGTTCTCTGATCGGAAGTCCTGCGACTGGGACTTGGTGCCTCCGTAAAGGGCGGGGCTGGTGATCAGCGTCAGAAGGATGTCCCTCGATGCCGCAGCCATAAAGTCCGACATCTCCCCCTGAATCGTCGCCCTTAGTAGGCTAACTGAGCTTCCCGCTGGCGCGGCCAGGATGTCACTCGCAATGCCCTCCACTTGGGGCAGGAGTGCGGGGATGGAGAGTGAGTACTTCCCGGCGAGATGTGCCTCAAGGGCGTCTTGTATGACGGCCATGCGCGGAGTGAACCGGGGATTCTCTTCCCAAGCCTCAACCATTGCGCAGAGCTCAGCCCAGTGGTTTTCTTCAAAATACGCCAGGAATGCATGACGAACGAGCTCGGGTGAAGCATCACCCTGTTCGGAAAGGGCCTTGACACGATACAGCAGACCTAACGGTGCTGAAGGCGGGAGCCAGAACCCAGCCTGAAGGAGCAATGGGCCGACAGTTTTCGCATCAATCTCGGCAGATTCGAATGTGGCCCGGATACTCTCCGCAACGGCGACCATCTGGTGCGCGATCCGATCGCGCAACTCCGAGGTGCTCTGGACGAAAGCCTTCGTGAAGGACTGGAGCAATTGGTCGTTTTGGGCAAGTGTTGCCGCAACTACTCGGCCTGCTTCGATCATCATTTGCTTTTGTTGTTGTTCAAGCAACGATACCATCTCACCTGTCAGAGATTGAAGCAATCGGTCGTTTTGGGCAAATGCGGCCGTGACAACGCGATTCAAGTCGGCCAGCACATGCTGCTGCTGTTGTTCGACCAATGATGCAATCTCGTTGAACAGGCGAGTTGCCTGCAGCTGCTCTTGACCCTGTTTTGGTTCGTCCGAACCAGACGCCTTGAACGACTGGGAGTTGGTCATATCGCACGCACAGAATCCGGAAGGTGGCGCGGTAATCGTTCAGGCATGATGCACGGTCTCATTCACTCTGACCTCCCCGCTTATCAGCCTCGGCAGCAGCGTATCGCGCGTTTCAGCCAGAGTGCGCGTTTCCACATTGTTGGCAACGACTCTGCCCAGCAAGGGTGCCACGACGTTGTCCATGCATTTCAGCGTTTCGCTTGGCGGCACGGCAGTTAGTGCTTGGCTGAGGTGGTGCCGTTGAATGTGCCCCATGGTCGTAGCTTTCCCCGCTGCTATGCGCTGGAATTCAGGTAGATGATGCCTCGTCCAGTGATACACCAGCCATTTGGGATACTCGGCTGACGTGACTTTGAACAGGTGTTGGTTGAGCGCGCCCCGGCCGCCACACCAAATGACAACTTCCAAGGAACCTGACCAGGAGAACAGCAGGTCACCATCGTCCACAATATAGGCGGACACGATGGCGGCACTGGCGCGGTCGGCAGCTTCGGTATTGCCCTTGCGAAGCTGGGCTATCTTGACCACTGGCAGGAAGCTGTTGTCTTGCGGCGGGTATTTCTGGAGCGCCAGTCCGTTGAGGAAGTTGGCAATTTCATCCAGTGGCTTGACTTGCCACCCACTCGGGATCTTGCCGATTTCAGAGTCTACAAAGCTATCCGGAAACAGCGCCGCCGTCTGCGCATCCATCCCCACTGGCTGCCGGCCTTCGGCCTTGGCGCGCACCGGATCAAAGTCAACGAACCATGACTTGAACAAGGCGCGCGCCAGGGCTTCCACCGTCTCATTCATGCGGCGGTTCAGACCAATCTTGTCGTCGAATGCGCGAAGAGTTCGCCCGATACTGCGTTGTACCTGTAAAGGCGGAAGCAAGAACTGAAAAGCTTCGATTCGGCTTGGCGCGGTATGAAGTATCTTGGTTCCGGATGCCGTCAGACAGAGCTCGCGATTGAACTCAGGCCAGCGAAACAAAGCGTACAAGTAATCGATGTCCACTCTCTCAGGCGCCTTCACCACGACTTTCCCGAGGCGCTGATTGTGCAAGTAGACATGACCGTCATTAGGGATACGGCCCGGTATGCCCAATATCTCGCCGCCTGCGGTCTGGCAGGTCATCACGAGAAGAATAGCCCCTGGGCTAAGCTCGTACTCGTGGGGGTAATCCCCCCTATACTCCCGGGTCTTTGTGGACTCGAACCTGAAGCCCCCCGTATACTCAAAGTTCCCGATATTCACGACGATCGGACGGCCAGTCAGTTCTTCAGAGAATAGTTCACTCCGGAAGGGCCAGCCATGCTTGACCTCAATCAGCTCCCCTAACCGTGTGGGCTGCCATTCCTCGAGCGGACGCTTCTTACCGTTAGTCATAGTTCAGTCGGCTCAGGTTTTCTTGGATTTCTTGAGCCAACCGCTCACTTTGACGAAACTGGACTTGCAGCAGCTGAGTCAACCTTTTCATCGTTTTCTCAACTGCCTCGCCGTCGTCCTCTACTTGCTGAGCGCCCACATACCGTCCCGGTGTCAGCACGTTACCATGGGTGGCGATATCCGCAGTCGTGGCGCTCCTGCAGAAGCCCGGCACGTCGGCGTAGGTGCCCGCGCCGGCTTCGCCGCGCCAGGCGTGGTAGGTCTGAGCGATCCGCCCAATCTCGTCGTCTGAGAGCTCGCGGTGGGTGCGGTCCACCAGGTGGCCGAGCTTGCGCGCGTCAATGAAGAGCACCTGGCTGCGCCGGTCGCGCAGCGTGCCATTGCGTTTCTCCCGCGCCAGGAACCACAGGCACACAGGAATAGAAGTAGTGTAGAAGAGCTGGCCAGGCAGGGAAACCATGCAGTCCACCAGGTCGGCTTCCACCAGCGCGCGGCGGATCTCGCCCTCGCCGCTTGTGTTCGATGACATCGAGCCGTTGGCCAAGACAAAGCCGGCCACGCCGTGCGGCGCCAGGTGGTGGGCGATGTGCTGCACCCAGGCGAAGTTGGCGTTGCCCACGGGCGGAGCGCGAAACTTCCAGCGCACGTCGTCGCGCAGCCGGTCACCGCCCCAGTCGCTCACGTTGAAAGGTGGGTTGGCGAGGATGAAGTCCGCCTTCAGATCGGGGTGCAGGTCGCGGTGGAAGGTGTCGGCGTGCTCCTTGCCCAAGTTGCCGTCGATGCCGCGGATGGCCAGGTTCATTTTGCACAGCCGCCAGGTGGTGGGGTTGCTCTCCTGGCCGTAGATCGAGAGATCACCAATCCGGCCGCCATGCGCCAGCACGAACTTCTCGGACTGCACGAACATGCCGCCCGAGCCGCAGCACGGATCATAGACTCTGCCGCGATACGGCTCCAGCATCTCCACAAGCAGCTTCACCACCGACTGCGGGGTATAGAACTCGCCGCCCGCTTTGCCTTCGGCGCCGGCAAAGCGGCCTAGTGCAGGATCAGAGAACCTTTTCGGGAGCCTTCAGATGCGGCTCGTGAACACAGCCGAAGCGGGCGCAAACCCGGCCGGCCAACTCGTCAGGCGACAAGAGCCGGTCGGGCTCGACAATGGCGCGTTTGCCATGCAGCCACTTGGGCTCGATCGGATTGAGCCACGGGCTCTTGCTGGGCAGGTAACAGGCCAAGATGCGGACACCCTGACCTGTGCGCTTGACCTGGCGGTTGTGCTCGCGCAGCCAGGTGCGCACCGCCTGGCTGACGTGCCAGGAGGCGTTGTCCCAGATGAGCACCCAGACCTTGACCTTCTGGCGGGCCAGCCGCTGGCACGCCCACTGCAAGAAGTCGCTGGTCACCGCGCTGACCGGCCGCCCGTCGACAAAGCGCAGCAGCATGCGCTCGGGGGTGGCCGGGCAGCCTGGGCGGCGCACCAGCACCCCGTAGCAGGCCAACGCCTTGGGCTCGTGGTCGTCGGTGGGCCGGGTCAGTTCCAGCAAGCGCAACGGCGCGTCGGCCTCGGCCCAGCTATGCAGGCGCGGCTGCGCCAGCCGGCTCCACCACACTTCGTCTTCGAAACCCAGCGCCCATTCGGAATGTGCCTGGGCCAGGCGCATCAGCCGGTCGCGCGCATTTTTTTTCGAGCGTACTCGGGATCGGGACTGGTGATCCAGTCCTTGGCCCGACGCCAGCCCACGCCCAACCGCTCCAGTGTGGCGCGCACCGTCTCGCCGCTGACCGGTTGGGGCGTGATCTCTTGGGCATACGCCACCTCGGCGGCCAGTTCCAGGGTCCACAGGCTGGTCGCCTTCTCGAAGGTGCGCGGGCTCTGGTGGAGCAGTGCCCGCAAGCGCTCGGCCTGCTCGTCGTCAAAGCCCCGGGCGATATGGTGTGGGACGGACGAGCCCGGCTGCAAGCTCGCCAGGCCCTGGCGATTGAAGGCGTGGATGGCGTTGCGCACGGTCTGGTCATCGCAACTCAATTGCGCGGCAACCTGGATGGCCGTCTGGCCGCGGGCATTGGCCAACAGGATCTGGCAGCGCCGCAGCGTGAAGGCCTCGGGCGAGCGCAGGCCGGTTTCGAGCGCGGCTCGCTCGTCGGCGGTGAACGGGCGGACAAAGATGGCTTTGGGCATGCCGAGCATTATGCCACATTCCGAAGGCCTTGTCTGAGACTACACTAGGAAGTACTCGTAGACGCGCCCCAGGATGTCCTTGGAACGGCTTGCTTCGTCACCCAGGCCGATGGTGCCGACCAGGTCGATCAGCTCGCCCAACCGCTGCTTATCCAGCGTCGGGCGCGCATAGTCCTTGGGCAGCACGCCCTTCAGGCTGACGTTTTCCTTCTCTATGGCGTCCATCGCCTCGTCCACCAGCTTGCCGATGGTGGGCTGCTTGGCGCGGTCCTGCAGGTGCGGCCAGCGGGCGGCCGGCGGCACCCAGAAGACGTTTTCGGCCAGATACTCGTCGCGGTCTTCGGCCACGGCATAGCGACCCCTCTCATCGCGGACGTAGTACTCGCTGCCGGGCCGGCCCGCCTCCCTCAGCAGCCAGGCGTGGCGCTCCTGGAAGGCATCAGAAATGTACTTGAGGAAGATGAGGCCCAGCACCACGTGCTTGTACTCGGCCGCGTCCATGTGGCCGCGCAGCTTGTCGGCGGCCTGCCACAGCTTCTCCTCGAAGCCCAGGTTGGCGCCGTTCGCCTTGCCTTTGCGCCCTGCCTTTGAGCCTGTGTTGTAACTCGCCTTCGTTTTCGCCATTCGGTTCCAGTCCAAACAAATATCGGCCGCCCACGCTCCATGGCGCGAGCGGCCGCAATGCCAAAAGCCCCTGTCCCGGTGCCCCTCGCGACGGCGCGCCTGTCAGTGTGTGTCGGTGCCTGAATTATAGCCGGGCTGCGGATTCATGCGAACGGCTGCGGCCTGTATCCCAAATGCCACCCGTCTGATACTAACGCGCACGCCCGCGGAGAGGAAGGAAATCATGTCCAAAAGGCGACGAATGTCAGTCCATTCCCGCGGCGCGCGGGGTAACCTGGCTCTTGATGAAATGCCCGCCTGCAAGGAGCACACGATGCGAACTGCTACACGTGCCGCGCCGCGTGCACGCCCGCCCGCGCCGGCCACCACTCCCAGCGACGATGGGCGCGGCCTCTACACAGTAGGGGGCGGGGCGGCGCTATTGTCAGTCGCCCTGATCCCGATCCAGCTCGTCATCTTCGCGCTCTGGCCGCCGCCCGACACGGCGCCCGGCTTCTTCGCGCTGTTTGCGGAGAGCTGGCTGCTCGGCCTGCTGAGCCTCGACCTGCTGTATATGCCGCAGAACGTCCTTTTGGCGCTGATCTACCTGGCGCTGTTTGTGCCGCTGCGCCGTGCCAGCCCATCGGCCATGGCAATCGCGCTGCTGCTTGGCAGCATCGGCATCGCCGCCTATTTCGCCTCGCCGCCCGCCTTCGAGATGCTGGCGCTCAGCCGGGGCTACGCCGCCGCGACCACCGACGCCGGCCGGGCCGCCCTGCTTGCGGCCGGTGAGGCGCTGCTGGCGACCTACAAGGGCACGGCTTTCATCGTCTACTACCTATTGAATGCCATCGCGCTCCTGATCATCGGCCTGGTCATGCTGCGCGGCGGTGGCTTTAGCCGGGCCACCGCCTATGCCGGCCTGATCGCGGCCGGGTTCATGGCAGTGCCGTCCACCTTTGGCACGCTCGGGATGATCTTCGCCCTGGCCTCGCTGGCGCCCTGGTCGGTCTTCTGCGTGCTGGTGGGCCGGCGTTTGCTGCAGCTCGGGCGCGCACCGTGAGGCCGCTCGCCAACGCGCCGCTCACCCGGACGGCCGGCCTGGGGCTGCTGGCGCTCTCGGCGCTGGCGCTGCTCGTGGCGCCCGCGCTCATGCCCGCCGATTACGATTGGCTGCGCCACACCACCAGCGAGTCGGCCGCGCAGGGCGTGCCCGGCGCCTGGCTGGCGCGTTTGGGCTTTCTGCTGTTTGGGCTATCGGTCACCTGGCTGGCGGGTGCTGGGCCGAGCGGCTGGCCCCAACCGGCCCGGTGGCTGCACCTGGGCTTCGGCGTGCTGATGATTGCCACCGCGGCTTTCTCAACCCGCGCCTGGGCGCCGGGCGCCGCTTACGACCCGGTGGAAACCGCGCTGCACTCGTTCACGGCCACCGCCATGGGCTTCGCCTTCGCGATTGGGGTGGCGTGGGGGCTGGCGGCTGGCCGGCGTAGCGCTACCCAGCTTGTGCTGGACGTGACGGCGGTGATCGCGGCGGTGGCCATTCCCCTGGCGATGAGCGCGCTCCCGGCCTGGACGGGATTGCTCCAACGCGGCATGTTCGCCGTGGCCTATGCCTGGTACGGCCGCGAGTGGCTGCGGGACCGCGAGTGGCTGCGGGCCGATAGCCACCCAAATCTGGTTTAACTGAAGCTCTTCAGATCAGGCCACAGGTCGGGCCAGGGCCGGCGCGGCCACCGGCACACGAAGACATCCGGATGGAAGCGGGTCTCTTCGTTCTCCACGCCGAAGCGGTTGGTGATCTGTCCGGCCAGCGCGCAGGTGGTGAACAGCGCTTCGGCCGCCGCGCGCGAATAGCCGACCACGATCACGGTCTCGGGCGGCGGGTCGCCATAGCCGCGCAGCCAGTAGGAGTTGCGGCCGCTGATGGCGCGCGGCAGGCCGTAGTCCGGGCCATACAGGTTGAGGGCCCCCGCTTCGCCGTAGTTGCCGGCCAGGATGCCGGTGCGCGCTCGTTCTTCGGCCGGCAAACCATGGTAAATGCCGGCTACCGTCTCGGCCAGCTCCGGCCAGCCGATCTGCTCGACGAAGTTGTCGTGCACCTGGCTGGCGAAGCGCCACAGCGCCGAGTTCACCGGGGCCAGGGGCAGCATGATGGGCACGGCGAACGCCGCGCCGGCCGCAAGCGCCGCCCACGTCAGGCCGTGGGCCAGGCGCGCCCGCGGCGCCGCCATCCGCGCCAGCCGCTGCTCCCAGATCACCGCGCCCGCGGCCAACAGCATCGGGTAAGCGGGCGCCAGGTAGTAGGAACGGCCCTGCGCCACAAGCAGCAGCAAGAACGTGATGGTGTAGGCCCAGCCCAGCAGCCGGAAGCGCGCGCCCGCTGGGTGGCGGAAGAAGGCAACCAGCCCGGCTACCCACAGCGGGACGGTGAGCGGGTTGCTGGCGACCACGAATTGCTCGACCAGGAAGCCTTCGGTTCGGCCAATCGCCACGTCGCGGGCGTGGATGGTGCGCAGGAAGTCGAGCGAGACAAAGTCGTGCCGAAGCTGCCAGAGCAGGTTGGGCAGGCAAAGTGCGAGCGCGATGGCCGCCCCCGCCCACGGCCACGGGCCGGCGAGCTGCCGGCGCGTGTGGGTCAGCAGCACGCCGCCGGCCAGCCCGGCCAGGAAGAACACCACGGTGTACTTGGTCATCAGCCCCAGGCCCGCGACCGCGCCAATCGCCAGCCACCAGTGCGGGTCTTCCGACTTCAGCAGGCGGATAGTCAGGTAGGCGATGAGCACCCACCACAGGTAGTCGAACGAAACGTACTGAAACAGCGCGCCCTGGATGAGCGAGATGGGCGCCAGCGCGGTCGCGAGGGCCGTGACTACCTGGGCGCGCCGCGCGCCGCCCATCTCGCGCGCCATGAGCCCCGCCAGCACCATCGCCGCGCACTGCGCCAGGGCCGTAAAGAACCGCACGCCCACCAGCGACGGCCCAAACAGCGCCAGCGCCACCCGGCCAATGAAGGGGGTCAGCGGCGGGTAAGCCACGTAGCCCCAGGCCAGGTAGCGGGCGTCGTCGAGCATGGCGAGCTCGTCACGATGAAAGCCGTACTGGCCATTGGTGAGTGTGTGGACCGCCAGCCGCGCGCCGGCCAACAGCAGCAGAATGGCCAGGTCGCTCAAGCCCAATACCCGGTTCATGGCCCGAGCTGCTTTTGGAGATAGCGCACGGTGCGCTGCCAGGCCAAATCGGCGGCCTGCGGCTGGTAGGCATCGGTGCGGTCGGCCTCGGCGAACCAATGCCCCGTGCCGGGGTAGACGTGAAGCGCCGCGTCTCGCCCGGCGGCCGCAAGGCTCGTCTTCAGCTTCTTCAGCGCGGCATCCGACACCCACTCGTCCCGCTCGGCGAAGTGCCCCAGGAAGGCTGACCGGCTCTGGCTGTAGTCGCCCGATCGCGCACCGTAGTAAGTGCCGGTGGCGGCAATGGGCAGGTCGGCGCGCTGGCTCAGCCACAGTGCCCAATGGCCGCCCATCGAAAAGCCAACCACGCCGATCGTGGGACCCCTAACGGCCGGATGCGCCTGGAGCGTCTCGATGGCGCGCAGCAGAGTGCGATAGGTGGGTTCGCGCTTGGGGCTGGCGCGCAGCTTCTTGGCGGCTGCGGGAGTGGTGACCACCTGGCCTTCAAAGAGGTCGGGCGCCAGGGCTACCAGGCCTTCGCCGGCCAGCCGGTCGCAAACGCCCTTGAAGAAGCCATTCAGCCCCCACCAGGCGTGGATAACCAGGATGCCATAGCCCGTGCCGCCGGCTGCCGGCACGGCGGTGTACATGGCTGATGTGGAAAGCGGTTTGCGCAGCATCGGGCAAGATACTAGCTCTTCTTCGAAATGGCGTCGCCAAGTCTTGGCCCATGGGTAGCCACGTCCAGCCCGGCGTCTGGGCTGGCACGCTGGTCACGGCCTGCTGGACGGCAGCTCATCCTGAAAACGTGTCCCCTCTTCGACCTCAACACCCGACCGCTCGACAATATAGGCGATGATCGGATCGAGGGCAGGCCCCTGGCGGACCAGCAGGTTGTTGGTGTCCCACACTGCGCCGTTTCGCATCACCACGGCATAGTACGGATCGGCCGGCTGGGTGGCTCCCGTCACCCGGTTTCGATAGCGGGTGATATAGAGCACCTGCGTGATCTGTGAGTAAGGGTAGAGCCTGTCGTCCAGGTGAAGGAAACCATTGTCGAGAATGCCGTTTTGGTCACGTGGTTTTTGACCGTGCCGTCCGAGATCGCCAGCGCTGCCGCCATCTTCCTGTTGCTGCATCCCTGCGCCATCAACCGCAAGATTTCCAATTCGCGCTCGCTCAGCGGCCAGTTTACACCGAGTGATTCCTGCCCAAGTGCTTGCCTGGCCAGGCTGGCGGTCACGGCCGCACTCAGCCAGGGTCTGCCTCTGCGCCACAGCGCGCACGCCAATTGCAATGACCGAAGGATTCTCATCCTTCAGGAGGTAGCCGGTGGCGCCTGCCTTCAGCATCCCCACCACGTTTTCCACATCGCTGTAAGCGGTTAGGATGAGGGTGCGAGGCCGGGTCGTCCGAGCCGTCTGCGCCTGCGTGACAGAGGCCCTTCCGGGGGTACACCTCGGGTGTGGGAAATAGCCTGTCCTTGGCAATGACGCAGACCTGCAGCCAAGCTTTGATCAGGCGGCGCAGTGTGGGGCAGATCGCCAGTTTCTCCGCGTCGATAGATTCAGTCAAAGCATTTGGCAAGGTCTACATCGAGGATGTGGCGCGATTGCTTGTTGGTTGCCAGGAAGGTAAAGCCCTCGGCATCGTGGCATGAGCGGAACCCATACCTGTGGGGCATGAACTTGGCTTCGCTTTCGGGTCCAGGCAAACTTGACCAGCTGTGTACTTGGGCAGGTGCGACGGTAGCACTCCAGTTAACCGTGGTGGCGGATTTTGAGCCGACTTGAAAACGAACGGGTCCACAGGCACAATCCTTTCTGTCTAGGAAGGGAAAGTGCGCCATGGACCCGCAGACGGTATTTTGCCCGAACCGGGAGTGTCCGGCAAGAGGGCAGGTTGGCGAAGGGAAGATCGGCATCCACAGCCGAAAGGAACAGCGCTACCGCTGCCGGGTGTGCGGCCAGACGTTCGCCGCGCGGAAAGGCACGGCCTTCTATCGGCTGCGCACGGCGGAAGCGACCGTGACGCTGGTGGTCACGCTGCTGGCGCATGGCTGCCCGCTCCAGGCGATCGTGGTGGCGTTTGGCCTCGATGAGCGCACGGTCCAGGCCTGGCAGGCCCGCGCCGGCACCCAGTGCCAGCAGGTGCAGGCACACCTGGTGGAACGACCGCGCGACCTCGGTCAGGTCCAAGCCGACGAGTTGTGGGTCAAGCTCCAGGGCGTCAGGGCTTGGATGGCGATGGCCCTGCAGGTCTCGACGCGACTGTGGCTGGGCGGGGTGGTTTCGGCCCAGCGCGACCGCGGCCTGATTGACGCGCTCGTCCAGAAAATCCGAGCGTGCGCCAGCCGCCGGCCGCTGCTGGTCTGCGTGGATGGACTGGCCACCTACGTGAACGCGGTGCGGCGCGTGTTTCGCGATCCGCAGCCGCGCAATGGTCAGACCGGACGCCGCCGCTTGAAGTCCTGGCGCGGCCTGTACCTGGCCCAAGTGGTCAAGCAGTACGCCAAACGCCGCGTGGTGGCGGTCGTGCAGCGCATTGTGCAAGGCAAGCGCGCGGCCATTCAGCGCTTGATTGATCGGACGCAGGGTGGCGGAGGCATCAACACCGCCTACATCGAACGTCTGAACGCTACCTTCCGGGCGCGCCTCCATCGGCTCGTGCGGCGAGGCCGGGGTCTGGGACGCCAAATCCCCACCCTCCAGCACGGGATGTATCTGATCGGTGCGGTCTACAACTTCTGCACGTTTCATGACAGCTTGAGGATCCGCCGTCGCGGCCGACCCGATCAGGTGGGTCACCGCTGGCACTTCCGGACCCCCGCCATGGCCGCTGGTTTGAGTGAACATCGCTGGAGCGTTCACGAACTATTGATGTATCAAGTCCCGCCGCCGCGCTGGACACCGCCCAAGCGGCGCGGCCGTGTCTCTAAAGCCACTCAGGCGCTGGTCGCTCGCTGGTGCGCCTGACCACGGTTCAATGGAGCGCTACCGGTGCGACAGGCCTAATGGATTTTGACGTTCAAAAGCGGTATTGACATCAAAGCAATCGCGGGTACAACCCGCTCCTACAAGGATGCCAGCGCCAGTTTTGGTGGTCAAAGACCATAAGGTCAGAATCGCTGGTCTATCAGAAGTAGAATTGTCCCGTTGGGATTACCGTCGGCGTCGCTCCAGGCGGGAAATCTCCAGCAGAATCACGTGCGGAAGTCACTGTCACACTTATGACACTGCTACCACGCTGTACTTCTAGCGTGTATGTCTTGCCGATCTCGATGTTGCCAACTTGTATCGCCCACTCAGCCGGGCTGGTGTAACCAGTGCCATCGAGTGTCAGCAGAACATCCCCCGCCTGAACCCCCGCCAACTCGGCGGTGCTTCCGCTCTTCACGTCCAGCACAGTGAACTGCTCATCTACAACCACGCCAAGGGCAGGGCCCGGATAGCTACCCGTCGGGCTGGCACAGCTGACGGTCGATGACACCGATACCAAAGTAATCCACACCAGTACCAGTAACGGCTGTCGCGTCGTCGGGGCAGCAACTGGACATAGCCCAAGGCTTGGGCGGAACCGACGCAGAGCAATCACTGATGGTTACCGCGCATGGATGATGCTGAGCAGCTCATCAACCGACAAGGCATTCTCTTGAGCACTTGCAAAGTGCAAGAGGCCATCGGCCTGACGACGCAAGTATGAGTGTTCCGCATATCCCACGAACTGAAGCGCAGGCCTATGGCCTCCCTCACGCCACGGAAAGTCCATTTGCCTGACAAAGAACACCCCTAAATCACCGACCTGCAATGAATGTTCTGGGTGTCCCATGACTGCAACACTCAGTCCAGGGCGAGCGCCGAGCGGGCTATTACCGACTTGAAGGATCGTAACTTGGCTGGCGAGACTCAGACTATCATGCAGAGTGCGCACCACTTCGACATTGATAAAGTGGTACGGGTACACGAGTGGACCGGCGTCGCTGGAGTCCCAGTATTCACCACTGTCTTGATTGTACTGAGCCGAAGAGATGGAGACGACCTTGCCCTCAATAATCGCATCCGAGAGGCTGACCCTCTCTTCGAGCGTGTATTCAGGATAGGCCCCCTCGGTCCCATATCCTGAGAATACCTTCGCTTGGAGCGATACGACCCAGAGGCCAAGTAGACCACCGACTACAAACATGCTTACTCGCGCGACCATTCGGGACGGACGGCTAAGCCACGGAGCGTTCATTGGCAACCTCCCATGCAGTCTCGGCAGATCTGATTTATACCCGCGCTATGGATAGATCGAGTTCAAACGATCATTATCCTCTTGTTCCAGTGTCCGCCAATGCGTTGAAGTGGCCGAGATGCTTGGGCACATTGTCGGGCCCCCTGTGCCACTACAGCTGCCAGACGTGCTGTGATCGTATAAGCCGCTGCCGTGTCCGAATTCGTGAGTCAGCACACTCCACAAGTCATATTGGCCGCTGGACGGCGTGCCAGTGCCGGCATACCACGTGTAGCCAGTGTTCTGAATCCGGGGGAATGCAGCGCAGATATTGCTGAAATACGGAACGCCGCACCACCAGTAGCCAGTTTCACCAAGGCGACCACAACAGAGCGAAATGTACTCTACCCTGCTATCTGCGGAAGCATTGTAGCTCCAGTTGAAGCTGGTTGGCGATACATTGTTCCAAGCCGTACGTGAATCAATCGCGCGCTGCTGCCAGTCATTCCCAGTAGGCCAACTTGAGTCGTATTTGTGCTGAGGGCTGTACGTGAACCACGTCTTCTCTGAATAGGCGTTTACGGCCCCGGCAGCAATCAAGGCTGCAGCGAATCCAAACAGCAATGCTGCCAGCATTTGCACTTTGATGCTTTTCATGGTTGGTAACCTCCAAGTGATCAGTGTCGCCGCATGTTACCTGTGGAACGACAGAAGTCGCAGAACGAGTCCTACAAGATTCGCTTGAGCAAGTCTGATGAAGCAAGCCCTACGATGACATGTACGATGGTACCCCTTCGGACGGTGCAGATGAACCGCAGAACCGTTCGACGCATCGCTCGCGCTTTGGCAGCGCTGTCGGGGATTCCTGGTTTCCTACATCATCGTCAACCACGTAATACCCGTCGGTGTCGTGGTTGCGCCATCTCTATTCTCTCACCCGTCAAAGGGTGAGTGACGTATAGGTCGCTAAGCATCGACGAATATGGTTCCAGTTTGACACGAGAGTGGCGATTTGTCATGAGGTCCCAGTCACGTTTTTCGCCATGACTTTGACCCTATTTCGTGGATAATTCCGCTCCACTTCAGCTGCTCCTCCATAGACTGTCTGCCTCAAAAAAAGCTCCCGGTCGTCTCTGGCGACTGGGAGCCCGACCCTCTGGCCTGCTTCAGGATACTTGCACGACCCCGTGCTGACACGCTCAGGTGAAGCGTACTAGCCTTCTGCCAGGATTGCACTCCTGGCATACTCGTAAACGTCAGACTCCAAGCAGTTTGCTCGCCCGGTTGCGAGCAGCCACAGTGGTATTGTTGCAGCGCCATTATCCAGAGAGGCCTGACCGAAAATCGTTGTCGGGGCTAGGCCGGAAACGGCAACCGCGCCGAGACCCACGCCCAAATACCTGAGAAAGACACGCCGGTCCATAGGATCTCCTTTGCTATTGGTTGATTTCGGCCTCAACATAGGTGTAGAGGCTCGAGTCAATATGTGGGTGCGCGGATTCCAGCAAGAGTTTTTCCGTTTTCCTATCCGGGTCCACATAGAACGTGGTCTGCATGCCCGTTTCTACGATACCGCCGAGATAAATGGCCACCTGTCTGGTTGCGCCTGAAGTCTGATCAGTCAGTTCGACAACAAAACCCCGGTAGCCCAAACGACTATCGGGATCAGGCCCTTCGAGCGACGGCGTCGTCTTGAGTTGATCCAATTCGGTTACCAAAGCCGTAATCGTCGTGTCTGACAACTCCCACGTCGGATTGGGTCGCCCGGAAAAAACATCCAGAGACGCAATCCCTTTCAGGTTAGCAGCCCCTTGCACAGATGGCATCGTCGTGACCTGACGAGCGGCACCCTTCTTCACGAGACTCCAGATCGCCAACATGAAAAGGGCGACGATAAACAGCCCCAGAGCAGACTTCCCCACCAAACTCTCCCGCACTGCGAAACCTCTCCGGCTTTGGAGGGCTGAATCCCGACGGTTCATTATCACCTACAAATTGGCGGTGTGCCATATCCCTGCACAACTCGGGATCCGGGCGCATAAAAGTACTCGCCAAAGGTGGTGTAGTTTCCCCGATTGGCGGGGTTTGAAGGATCGCCTGAAGTTGCGGCGGGGTTGCAGCCGGGTTTGTTTCCCCAGACATTCGAGCCACTTATGGCGACCACGCGCCAGAAATGATAATCCTGACCGGGCCAAATCGCATAGCAGACCATTATCGTGGGCTCTGAGAGACACCCATCAGACCAGCCATCTCGACGACAGGCAGCCGAGAGCTCTGCGACCGTGAGGCTGCCAAACACTTGCCCGCCCTGCAGGCCGGGTTGAGCAAAACCGACATTGAGATCGCCCACCCGGTAATTAGCCGCAAAGTTGTAGCAATTGTTGGCGTGCTGGTACGTCCAATTGCTATTCCAAAAACCATAGTCCGTTCCTGTCAGATAGTTATACAGGCAGCACTGCCCAGCACCCCGGGGCTGAGGCGTGCTAGGCTGAGGCACTCCAGGTTGGCTCGGGTCTGGAGGTTGCACCAAAGCCGAGTCTTCGGCCCGCGCCAATTCTGCTTCTGCCGCCTCCAAAGCAGTTGCATCGGTCTTGCCAATACTTTTCTCTGCCGTACTGAGCAGCCAATGAGCACCCTCTAGCGCCTGCGCGGGCGTACCGATTCGAAAAATCAAAGGAACTTGCACTCCGGATTTGAGCGCCCCTTGATAAGTCGCGCTTTGGGAGTCATGAACGCGGACGATGAATCCCCTGTATCCGAGCCGGGCTTGGCCGAGTGTATCTGGCAAGATTGAAGCTGGATCCGCCAAAATGCGATTGACTAACTCCTTTTCTTCTGCCTCGGAGAGAATCCAACGAGGATTGGGACGTCCTGAAAAGATATCGAGCTCGACGCTGAACATAAGCCCTCCTGATCAATGAGCGATTGGCTCAGACCGAATCAAAAGTGGACCCAGGCTCCATGTGGCAGCGCCGCTCCAACTCTCGAACGGTTGTTTGAGAGTTGGATGACAAATCGCCGCTGCTTTACACCCAGCAATGTACTCCCATTGCCTCGTTCAGTCATGAGGCCCCAGTCACGTTTTTCGCTATGACTTTGACCCTATTTTATAGACAACTCGGACCCGCTTCATCTGCCCCCTCAACAACCGGGTGCCTCAAACAAAAAGCTCCCAGTCGCTATCCACGACCGGGAGCTAGAACTTGCCGCTTGGTTCAGGATGCCTGCACGACCCCGTGTTGCCAGGCCCACACCACGGCTTCCGCCCGCGAGCGGACGCCCAGGTGATCGTAGAGATGGGTCACGTGGTTCTTGACCGTGCCTTCCGAGATCGCCAGCGCCTCCGCAATCTGCCCGTTGCTGCACCCCTGCGCCATTAACCGCAGCACATCCAACTCCCGATCACTCAAGGTATCGTTTTCGGCAAGGGGGTGCTCTCCGGTCGCCTGTCCAACCAGGCTGGCCGCCACGGCCGCACTCAGCCAGAGAGTCCCTTGCGCCACGGCCCGCACGCCGTCGGCGATGACCGAAGGATTCTCATCCTTCAGGAGATAACCGGTGGCGCCCGCCTTCAGCATCCCCACGACGTTTTCCACATCGCTGTAAGCGGTCAGGATGAGGATACGAGGCTCGGTCGTCTGAGCCTGCAGCTCGCGGATCACCCGCACCGCCTTCTGGCCGGGCATGTTGATGTCAAGCAGCAACACATCCGGTTGAAGTTCCCGAGCCAGGCGCAGGGCTTCATCGCCGTTCGCCGCCTCGCCAACCACTTCGATGTCCACCGACTGGCTGAGTTCATTCTTGATGCCTGAACGCACCACCGGGTGATCATCGGCCAGCACGACTTTGATCGTCATGGGTTCCCTCATTGCTCACGTTGCGTGGGTGAGACGCTTACCTGTTCGGCCAGCGGTGCTTGCGCCACAAGCCGGGTGCCGTGCGGCGGCGTGGATGAGATTTCCAACCGGCCATTGACCAGGGTCAACCGCTCGCGCGCGCCGGCCAGGCCAAAGTGGCCGGCGCCCACCAGGCGGTTATACGGAAGCGGCGTATCGAAGCCACGCCCATCATCTTCTACGGCCAACGTCACCTCGTCGGGGCCAATGCGCAGGCCGACCCGGACCTGGCGGGCCGCGGCGTGCTTCTGCACGTTGAGCAGCGCCTCCTGCAGGACCCGATACATGCACACCGATAGCTCTTCCGGTAAGTCGCGTTCCTCGTCGCCCTCGATAGTCAACCGGATCTGCAGGGAAGCCTGCCGTCCCACCTCGCGCACCCGCGCACGGACGGCGGAAGCCAGGCCCAAGGTGTCCAGCGCTGGCGGACGCAGGTCGGCGCAGATACGCCGGACGTCATCCACCACGCGTTGGATTTCGTCTTTGGGCCAGCGAGAGGGACCATGTGTGCCCCAGCCCCCGCCGGCTCGCGTCTCGGCCAATTGGAAGTTCAACCCCACCAATGGCTGGATGATCTGATCGTGCAGTTCTCGGGCGACCCGCTTTCGCTCATCTTCGCGGGCCAGTACGACCTGGCGGTGCAATTGCGCACTCTCCTGGGCGCGTTTTTCAAGTTCGGTGATCAGACAGGCATTCTGGAGGGCAATGCCGGCCTGTCGGGCCACGACATCCAGGATTTCTCGATCACGCGTGTCGAAGGCGCCGCCGCCACGCTTGCTGCCCAGGATGAGGAGGCCCAACGGAAATTCTCGGCCGGGCAAGGGCAGCCAAAGCTGGGCGTACGGGCAGGTCAGGCAAGGCCGCGCCTCCACGGCGAGGCGAGGCCCGGCCACCGCCCGGCGAAGCTTCTCGGCCTCGACCGGCCGAGGATCGTTTTGGAAGTATTCGAGAAGGCCGCCGCCCAGCTCCCACCGCAGCGGCGCGGCTCCGGTCGTCCTGGCGCAGGATGCGCAGACGACGGTGGTGACGTCAGCGTCCGACCCGGCTTCTCGCAACAAGAGGCAGGCGCCCTCCAATTGCATGGCGGCCTGGATCTCCTGGCTGAGCGTGCGAGCCAGGATTGACGGCTCTCCCGTGCGGCCCGTTGCCAGGCTGATCTGCTGCACGGCAGAGCGATAATCGTACCACCCGCCGTAGAAGAGGCGGCTGACACCGATGTAAAGAAGCCGGTGCAGCGGATGGAAGAGGACGGCCAGGGCCAGGATCATCACCAGGTTAGCGGCTGGCGTCTGGAGGAGATTGGCCGGAACCAGGCGCATGAGCACCGCACTCAGGACCAGGTACAGCCCGGCCAGCAGCGCCAGCACGAGCGCGGACGCTGCCCCCCGGCTCACATAGCGGTCGAGTTGCACAAAGCGGTAGTGCAGAATCGCGTAGCCATAGGCCAGGGGCAGCAGGCTCAGAAACAGGAATGAGAACTCATAGGGTATGAGAGGCTGGCGAAGCAAGGCATCAGGTAATAACGAGAGGGTCAGGAACGGCACCAGGCTCAGCACGCCGCCCAGGGCGACAATGCCAATCTGCTGCCGGCTCTCCGTGGACGCCGTGGATCGAAAAGCCCTAATCAGCAGATACACGGCCGCCAGCAAGGTGCCCGTCAACCACAGCCGGCGCAGGCTGTAGAGCGCCGGCACCGCAGTGCGCAAGACCAATGGATTCGCCGCAAGATCCACCAGGCTGCCGAGTGCTGCTACCAAATACAAAACGCCCACCAACAGAGTTGCGTGGGACAATCGAGCCTTGGTTGGGAAGTAGAGGGTTCGAGCAACTTATGGTTGATTACGCCCAAGTGTTCGACGATCGGTCCGATTAGGCCGTAGCGCCGGCCGTGCGGCGTAATCAACTTATGGTTGATTACGCCATCGGTCATGGGCGCCGTG
>JADLEU010000423.1 GCA_020845955.1 Anaerolineales bacterium | reverse complement strand
GGTCGAAGAATTCGTCTTTCATGCTTGCCTCCTGAGATGAGCCGTCGCCGGCTGCCACAGGAGGCAACTGTAGACAGAATGCGAGGCGGCCACAATGGACCGCCGCCGGTCAAGGAAGGTGGCTTACGACCGACACCCATGTAAAGGATGTGCTGTCGGTCCCGAGCGACATTCATGTAAGCGATGCTCTGTCGGAAAAATGTTCAGGATGCACTGTCGGTCAGCACCTACCGCACGCAGCTGTTCTACTCATGCCTGGACACGGTGAACATCTGCCAGTTTGTGTTTGGGCCAGCCTGGCACCGGTACGGGCCAGAGGAGCTCGTGCGCGTAGTGCGGGCCGTCACCGGCTGGAAAGACGTGACCGTGGCCGAGTTGATGCGACTGGGCGAGCGGCGCCTGAATATGCTGCGGGCCTTTAACGCGCGCGAGGGTGTGGGGCGCGAGGCCGACGTGCTGCCCGGCAAGTTGGCGAAGGCGCTGCTCGGAGGCAAAAGCGACGGCGTTGGCGTTCCGCCCGAAGAGGTCGAGCAGGCCAAGGCCCGGTACTACGCGCTGGCGTGCTGGGATCCGACGCGCGGCAACCCCACGCGTGCCAAGCTCGAGGCGCTGGAGCTTGGCTGGGTAGCCGACTTGTTGGGGCTCGATGAGACCGGCCAGCCGCGGTGAAGTAACAGGACCGGCGACTAGGCTGAACCTGTCCTCATCTTGCGCCTGATGGTAAACGCCACAGCAGGCGTCTAGCCGAGCTGATCGCGCAGCCAGTCGAATATATGCGATAGCGTGCGCGGGAAGTCATCGTACTGGCAGTGTGCCGAGCCCGGCTCGCCCGACTTGATCAGCCGAATGGCCTTCGGGCCGCCCAACTCGTCGTAGACCTGCTGCGCCTCCGACACTGCCACAAACGGGTCGTCTTCGGCGTGAACAACCAAGGTGGGACAGCGGATGCGCTCGACAATGCCGGAGAGGTTAAACTGGGCCAGGCACTGCCGCGCCGCCGCATCGTCGCCATCCGCACCCACCAACCACTGCATGTAACGCTGGCGGCGGCTGGAGATGCGGGCATAGCCCTCGTAGAACTTCAGCGCATCATATAGAGCCCCAAACAACACACACGCCTTCACCCGGTCGTCGAAGGCGGCCGTCCGCGCGCCGTAATAACCGCCAAAGCTTCGGCCTACGATGGCCAGCCGGCCGGCATCCACCTCCGGCCGCGACTGGAGGAACCCCAGCGCGGCGCCTGCCGGCCGGTCATAGTCGGGCTGTGCCCGCACATTGTGCAGCCGAATCATTTCGCCCTGCCCCGGCCCGTCCATCATCAGCAGCGCAAAACCGCGCCGCAGCGCCTCGGCACCGCCTAGGAAAAGCAGAGTCTCCTTATAAACGTCGGCGCCAGCGATGTAGAGCACGGCCGGGTTCCGGGCCTGGCGCCCCTCGCTCGGCAGGCAAAAGTAGCCCGGCAGGCTCATGCCGTCAAACGGGATCGTCACCGGCTCGATGGGTGGGTCGAAGAGTGGGGCAGCTCGGGCAAAGCTGGCGCGGGCATTGTCGAAGGCACCGCGGCGGCGCTCGTCGCCGGCCTCCAGCAACAGCTCGGAGGCCCGGTAGTAATTGCAGGCGCGCAGGTAATGACTGCGAGCTGTCGCGCGATGGCTCCCTTCCTCAGCCTCTTCAGCCAGCCCGCGCAGTTGCTCGGCCAGGCCGAAGAAGGACTCGTACCAATCGTTGGCCTGACCCAGGCGCATCTGGCTCACGAGCCGCAGCAGTTCGTGCGCCTCTCCACCGCCCTGGCTGGCCTCGCCCAGTAGACGGGTGATCTGGAAAGACCATTCCACATGCTCCTGGATCCATGGGTTGAACATGAACGCTCTCCTGAAAGCTATGTGTGGTTGGGCAGCAGCACACCGCCCTCGGTGACAGTCAATCGCTACAGCTGCAGCTTGCCGTTCACGATTATGTCCTGGTCGTCCACCGACAGCGTGTGGTCGAGCACCGCCATGTCAAAATGGCTTCGGGCCGTGACCTGGCCCCCAAAGAAGCGGTGGTTGTCGCCCAGGCCTATGTGCACCGCCCCAATCACGCGCCGATCATCCATCGGGTAGCCCGTAAACTTCGCCTTGGGGTTGGCGCCCGTGCCAATCTCGGCTATGTTATACATGCCGGGATCATGGAAGCCGTCCAGCATCTGCTGGAGCCGGGCTGCCTCGCGGCTGCCCTGGATGCGGGTAACGGTGCCGGCCTGCACCTCGAACACCACCTGCTCTTCGATCAGGCCCAGCAATCCGCCACGATGTGCATCCACCACGATGCGCCCCTCCACCGTGGCTTCAATGGGCGACCGACCCGCCACACCAGCTGTCAACTGGTCAAAATCGCCCGGCTCACGGCAATAGCCGTCGGTCACTTGCGTCTCGTAGCCAAACTCGCCGCGAAGGTCAGAGCCCGACTCGGACGTGAGCCGCCAGACCTTGCCATCCCTTAAGACCCGTCCCAGGGCGTGGGCCCGCCTGGACAGATCTTCGTAATCGACGTCCGTAGCCTGCAGAAAGGTTGGCTCTTGCAGCGCCGGGGCACTTATCACGCGTGCGCCGGCCTGGCGTGCCTCCTGCATGGCTGTGGTGTGGGTCAACGACCGAGTCGTGGCCACCAGGACCGCCGTGGCCGCCTTCATCGCCTCGGCCACCACCGTCGGTGGCTCCTCCGCGAGCATTTCGGCCGAGGGCGAAATCAGCAGCGCGGGGCTTGCCCCGGCCGCGAAGGCCGCGCTCATAAAGGCAACCTGCAGGCGCAGGCTCTGGTGGGTGTCACCTACGATCAGAAATGACTCACCGCGTTTGAGACCCAGACACGTCTCCACGACCACCCGGGCACAACGCTGAAGCTCCACGTCTCGCAGGTCGACGTAGGCGGGTTCAGGAAACACAATGTTCTCCCTTTCTGTGATCAAAAGCCCTGGGCCGGGCGCGAACAGCGATGGGCCCAGCAGGCAGGGATCTCAGCGAGCCACGGACGCCAAGCTTTGCATCACGTCGGCCACGCTGAGCACGTCCGCGTACTTCATGTGCATGTCGAACAGGTTCACCTTGTGCGACACTTCCGACCGATCGCCCACGCACTCCACCGGCAGCAGCACCCGGAAGTTGTGCGAGTAGGCGTCCACCACCGTCGCCCGAATGCAGCCACTAGTGACCAAGCCCGTCACAATGACGGTGTCCACCCCCCAGAAGATCAGCCAAGAGGCGAGGGGCGTGGCGAAGAAGGCACTTGGCTTGGGTTTGGCAATTACCGGTTCAGCCTCTAGAGGCTCCAGGTCGGCCACAATGCGGTTGCCCTCGGCCGAAGGGGCGGTACCCTTACGCCGACCCCGCACCACCGGCAGCACTGGCACTTGAGCCACAGTGTAGACCACCGGGATCTGGATCTGACGCGCCTGTTCCAGCAGGGGCCTAATCGCCGCCACCACCTGGCGCCCCATCGAGCCGGCGACGAGTGGGTAACGTGGATCAACAAAATCGTCGGTCACATCAACCACCAAAAGCGCCGGGCAGGTGCCTGCCCCGCTCAGCCCTCCGTGGTGCGAACGGGCAAACCATTCCTTATCCGACTCCGGTATGAGGTCGTCCCAAATTGACATGGCTTCTCCTGTGTTGGGTCGCAGCGCCGCGCTGGCAAGCCGAGCGCCCCCCGCGGCGGCTGCTTGTCGGAATCTGATTCGGTTAGGACCGCTCGGCGGGGTCGAGAATGTCGCGCAGGGCATCTCCCAGCGTGTTAAAGGCCAGCACTGTGACCATGATAGCCAGGCCGGGAAACACCAGGACGTGCGGCGACAGGCGCATATACAGCCGGGCGGTGCTCATCATTAACCCCCACTCAGCCGCCGGCGGCTGTAGGCCAATGCCCAGAAAGCTGAGCGAGGCGCCCGTGAGAATCGCCGTCCCGGCGCTCAGTGAGGCTTGGACGATCACCGGGCCGACGACGTTCGGCAGCACGTGCCGAAAGATGATCCACGCGTGCGAGGCGCCGAGGGCCTGCGCCGCCAGCACGTAGTCCTCGGTTTTCACCTGCAGCGTGCTGGCACGCACCAGCCGGATAAAGGTCGGAATCGTGTAAATGGCCACCGCCAGAATGACGTTGTTGAGCCCGCTACCCAACACGGTGACAATCGCCAGGGCGATGAGGATTCCAGGAAACGCCATCAGGGCCTCGACCAGGAGCAACAATATCTGTTCGGTCGCTCCGCCGAAGTAGCCGGCAATGAGGCCCAGAAACACGCCGGCCAGGGTTGCCAGGAGCACCGAGGCCCCACCAATGACGAGTGAGGTCCGGCCGCCCCAAAGGATGCGGCTGAACTCATCGCGCCCCAGTTCGTCTGTGCCTAACCAGTGCTCGGCCGACGGCCCGGCCAGCCGCGCGCGCAGGTCTTGCGCGTTTGGATCATAGGGTGCCAGCCGATCTGCCAGGAGCGCTGTCAGCATTAGGGCTAGCACCACCAGGGCCGCGGCCAGGGCGACCGGGCGGCGGGTCAGTTGCCGGGCCATCGACCGCACGCCGGACCCAAAACTGAGTGCATCACTGGCGGGCGAAACCATGCGGCCTCTTGCCCGCACGGCCATCACTGCTGACTCCTGATACGTGGGTCGGCCGCGGCACAAAGCACATCGACCAGAAGATTAACCACCAGAAACGATGCAGCCAGCAACATCAAGGCGCCCCGTATGTTGGGATAGTCACGAGATTGAATAGCCTGGACGATAAAACGCCCCATCCCCGGCCAGGCAAACACCGTTTCGGTTATCACCGCGCCGCTCAGCATGTAGCCGAAGCGCAGCCCGATGACCGTGAGGATTGGCAGCAGCGCGTTGCGCAGAGCATGCCGATAGAGCACCAGCCACTCGACCAGGCCCTTCGCCCGCGCCGTTCGGATATAGTCCCGGCGCAGCACCTCCAGCATGCTCGCTCGGGTCATGCGCCCGATGATCGCGATTGACCAGGTGCTGAGGGTCATCGCCGGCAGAACCAGGTTGCGCCAATCGCCGCGGCCGCTGGACGGCAGCCAGCCGAGCGACAGCGAAAAGACGAGCATAAGTACGAGCCCCAGCCAGAAGGCCGGCATCGACAGGCCAACGACCGACGACAGCATCAGGAAGGCATCCAGGAGCGACCCCCGTTTCATAGCTGCCCCAATGCCGATCACCAGTCCAATTGGGATGGACAACAGCAGGCTGGCCAAGGCCAGCTCGATCGTGGCCAGGAACCGCGGCGCCAACTCCTCGACGACGCTGCGATTGGTCAGGTACGAGCGGCCCAGGTCGCCGCGGATCAGTCCCCACAGATAGCGGAGGTACTGCTCGTGCAGGGGATCATCGAGCCCCAAGTGGAGGCGCAACTCTTCGACAAACTCGGTCGTGGCATCCGGGGGGGCCAGCAGTGTGGCCGGGTCGCCTGGCACCAGGTACAGCAGCAAGAAGCTTGCCGCACTCACCAGAAGGAGCAGGGGCAAAACCATCGCCGTGCGGCGTACAACGTATTTAACCATTGGAGTCCTGAATCACCGAAGAGCGCGGGTCTGGGCATCCGGCCAAAGCGCCGGACGCCCACCCACGCCGCAGGGAGTTCCCCGACGACGAAGTGCCCGTGGCTAAGGCGCCGTTTGACGGGCGGAGTATAGGAGGATCTGCTCGTCGGGCCGTACGAACACACCCTCGATCCCGGCGCGCACGCCCGTGAAACCCTTGGCCGAATACAGGTACAACCAGGGTGCGTCTTCCCAAAGGAACTTCTGCAACTCGAGGTAGGCCTCGGCCCGGTCTTCCCAGTCGAGGCTCGAGTGTCCGCGCATGATTTGCTCGTCGGCCGTCGGATTAGCGTACTGTGAGAAGTTCCAGCGCTTGCCAACGTTCTGCGAGTACAGCGTGGGGAAGAAGGCCCCGTCCGGATCCAGGCTGCCCGTGGCCCAGCCGAAAAAGGTACCATTGTAAGCGGCCGTGTCGGCCGTGCGCGAGTCCAGGAACTGGGCATAATCGCCAAAAATGCGGGTCTGGGTCCGCAAGCCGGCATTAGTGAGCATGGCGCCCACCGCCGAGCATACTTCGGTATCGAGGACCAGCCGGCCCTGCGGGCAGTCAATGACAATATCCGCGCCATTCTCATACCCCGCCTCCGCCAGCAGTTGTTTCGCTAATTTCAGGTCGTATGGGTACTCGCCCACTGGCGAGTAGCCCGGCACGCCCGGCGGCAACGGCGAATTAAGGATCTCGGCCTGACCCAGGAAGAGCGAATCCACGATGGCCTGCTTATCTACCGCGTAATTTGCTGCCTGTCGGACGCGGACGTCATCGAATGGTGGCTGTGACGTGTTGAGCATAATGGAGTAGGGCCGGATGACCGTGACGCCGATAATGTTAATTTCGGGGTTGGCTGATAGCCGCTCCACCTCTACCGTCGGGATACGGACGGCCACGTCTACCTCGCCGGTTTCAAGCATTAGAACACGCGTAGTGGCCTCAGGGATGGGCAGGAACGTGATCTTCTCGAAGGCCGGCGGCTCGCCCCAGTAATCGGGGTTGCGCTCTAGGACCAGCCGCTCGCCGCGAATCCACTCCAGCAACCGGTAGGGTCCGGTACCCACCGGGTGTGTGCCCACATCGTCGCCCCATTGGTCGACGGAGGCCGGGCTCATCATCAGGCCGCCGCCGATGTTGCTGATGCTGTACAAGAAACCGCCAAACGGCTCAAAGGTCTTTAGTTCAACCGTGTACTCGTCAATAACCCTGACGCTTGAATAGTCGATGGCTCCCATCCAGGTCTTGGCCAGAGACGGTGGGCTGTCAGGTCCCAGCGCCCGTTCGAGGTTCCAGCGTAGCGCCTCGGCATTCCACGGTGTGCCGTCGTGGAACGTCACGCCCTGGCGCAAAAAGAAGGTGTAGGTCATGCCGTCATCACCAATTTCCCAGCGCTCGGCCAGGTCCGGCTGTATCTCTCCGTTCTCATCTGGGAAGACCAGGTGATTGGAGAGATGCCTGCCGACCATCAGTCCCTCGCCGGAGGTGCGCTGAAAATCGAGCGTGGAGATCTCCGTGCCCAAGGCAACAATCAACTCAGTCTGGGCTGGACCCGACACGGTTGGCGCTTCGGTCGGGGCGGGAGCCTGGGTAGCGGGTTCCGTGACGGCCGCGCCGCCCTCCACTTCGGTGGCAGCCGGCTGGGTCGGCACATCGGCCGGGGCCTGGGTGGCCGCGACCGTAGGCGGAACGGACGTCGCCCCCGATCCGCAGGCCGATACAATCATGCTGAGCACGAGCATCAGCGAGAAGACAAGACTACGCGGTGTTGTCATTGCTGGCCTCCGCTGCTACAGGGCCACCGAAGGCGACTGCCTTCAGCGACCAGCTTACGTGCGTACTCCAGTGCAACCGGACCGGCCTATAGCCGGAGCGAGCCTACACCATGATCCACCTCCAGTTGTGGGCCGACTGATGGCGGAAGCATCTGCATAGCCGCCAGGACGGCTTCGGCCCGTACACAGGGCAACTCCTCAGGAAAGCCCAGGGCATTCAGTTGCACCGGGATGAGGTGCACGGCCACCAGCCGCGACGCCTGGAAACTCAGGACAGCCACCACGGAGTCGGCCGGTATCGACCAGCGCTCGCCGATCACCGCCGCGGCGGCGCCAAACGCCGGCTCGACGATCGAGGCGTGACTAATAAAGTTGCTCAGGCTGTAGAGCACAGGCGCCCGCCCAAGCACTTCGAAGCCCTGAAGCACGTGTGGGTGGTGGCCGAGCACTGCGTCGGCTCCCGCGGCGACGAGCTCGCGCGCCAGCGGCCGCTGGTATTCGGCTAGCGCAGTAGTAAACCCAATGCCCCAGTGGATGTAGATCACCACGGCGCAACCGTGCGCCTTCAGGCGGCGAATCGCCTCCGTCACTTGCTCGACGTCGGGCCGTTCGGCCTCGGTGCGCACTACGGGCGGCGCACCCGGCGAATCGAATATTCGCGGCGAGATGGAATACGTGGTGCGCACCCGGATGGGTGACACGCCCGGCCGCCGGTTGGTGGCTGTGGACCCAGGCGGCAGCGCGCACGAGACGGCCAGCACGGCAACGGTGCCGCCCGCTGTTGTCTGGGCCCGGTAAGGGCGCGCGGCTTCGGCCACCGTTTCGCCCGCCCCAATCGCTGGTAGGCCGGTTGAGCGCAACGCCGCCAGGGTGTCGAGCAGGCCATCAGTGCCGAAATCCAACATATGGTTGTTGGCCAGACCCAAAGCGCCGAAGCCGAGCGCGCGGAGGGCCTGAGCCAACCGGGGATGCGCGCGCCAAGTGATGGGTTTTTCAGCCGGATAGCCACGCTCTGTGAGCGGCAGTTCCAGGTTTCCCATCAGCAGGTCTGCTCGGCTCACCAAGTCGCGCAGCCGACAGGCGGGCGCGCTGGCCGGCTCATTCAGCACAGCTTCGCACTCCTCAGTTCCGGCCACCACGTCACCGGAAAACATTAGTCTGAATGGTTCCATGCGTGTGAAGCCCTGGCCCAGCGGGTACAGGTGTTGGGTTCAACCAGCCCGGCTGCGCCGGAGCGAAGCGGTGCGCGCAGCCGGCGGCCGGCCGGCGACCTTGACAGCCGCCGAATCGAGATAGTCGCGGTAGGCCTGCCGGGCGTGATCGACGTGCAGCTCCATCATACGGCGGGCCCGGGCAGGTTTGCCCGCTTCAACGGCCTCCAGAATACTCAGGTGCTCGTCCAGCGCATTGGGAGCGCGAGCGAGCAACACGATGAAAAAGTCATTTGGCAAAGCGGTTCGCGCCCACAACCCACGGATGATTTCCTGCACCATGCCCATGCCTGATACCTGGCAGAAAGTATTGTGGAACTCGAGATTGGCATTCCGGTAGGCACGGAAATCGCCGCTTTTCTTGCTTTGCCTAATCAAGCGGGGCATCAGCTCACTAGACAACTCATGCAGCCGTGCCAGCTGACTCGGTTGGAATCGCGGCACGGCTTCTTGCACCACCAAACCTTCCAGGACGGAGCGGGCCGCATACACCTCATCGGCAGTGGCCGGATCACGAAGGGGTACCCGTACGCCACGATGCGGTTGGTAAGTGAGCACCCCCATCGCCTCGAGCTTGCGCAGGGCCTCTCGAACCGGGGTAGGGCTGAGCCCCAGACTGTTGGCTATCTCCTGCTGGGCCATGTGCTGGCCGGCCTCAAACTGACCAGTGATGATCGCGTCAAGCAAGACGCGCGACACATAATCCGACTTGGTGGTGGGCGCCGCCGTTTCCAGGCTAGGTGTGAAATGCGCTTCCGCCGAGATCTTCATTGAGCCTTGAGACTAAGCCTGAAGCGCTCCAGTTCCAACGCCAACGACGGCAGGGGCGCGCCAATGGGTCTGCGGATATGACGAATAGAGGTTGCGGCGGAAACACGCTGCAGCCCGCGCCTGACCGCCGAAAGCAGGGTCGGAAAGTTGAGAACGTAACCCGTGTACGCGACAGGCTATTTGGTTACGACAAATAATATATAGTATACAGTCCTGCCATGTCAATATGCACTACTTGGGGTGATTGTTTGGCGGTTGGTGCAGGCTGAAAGTCGTGGGGCAGAGTTCGCCCCACTTGTCTCAAACGACGTGCGAATTGGGGCTCAAGTTGGCCGAACAGTGCCCACAGGGTGCCTTCGTGGGGTGCACCGGGACCAGACACCCAAGACCGAACAGTGACTACTTGGGTGATTGTTCGGCCTATCCTGAGGGCAGGGACCGTCCAGGACGAGCCGGTATGTCTCTGGAACTGCGTCTGTCCGTGGTCAAGCCGGACCGAATCCGCCCCGACGGTCTGCGCCTGCATTGTGCAATTACACCATTGGGGCGTTATGCCACCCAACCGCTTTGGGCGGTTTGCTCACCGCCGGTTCTTGTACAACCGGGTCCGGTTTCCTGCGACTGGAACCCCTTTGCGTTCGTCCAACCCAGTTCCCCGACCCGCTCTCGTTAGTCTGAGACGTAGTCTCGCTAGACCATTAAAGTGACCTATCACGAAGTCCGCGAGTACCTGGGCGCCGATACCCAGCCCCAGTGGTCCGATCTAGCCCTCCTGCGGACCACACCCACGCTGCTGGGGCTGTTCTCGCTGGTGACGCTCTTGGCGCATCAACAAGCGCAACGCCGGAAGCTGCCCATCCGCTAGGCGGCCTGATACCGCAAGCCCCAACCAACGCTCAACGATGCCTTGGCACTCGTCCGGAAAAAGATCTGACACCTTGTTTTGGCCCAAAAAACGGCACATCGCTTCTTGAAGCGATAGGCCGAATTTTGGGCCAAAATCGGCCTATGGCTGCAATTCACGGAACAAGTGTTGCAAGCATGGCTGCACTTTTCTGGCATATGGGTGGGAACGCTGCAATGCTACCTTTTCCAGCCGATCCCCCTTACGGCCACCGAACTGCACCCGTCCTGGGATCGTGAGCAGGTCTTGCACGATGCGCAACGCGCCGTAGCCTTCAAAGTCTGAACCGTGCCACATCCAATCGTCCGTCCACTTCACCAGGTTATGGGCCAAGTCGGTCAAGACGACCCAGGCCGCCTGCGCCGGCCAGGCATGCTTGCGGCGCTTTACCAGTTGCAGGCCCATTTTGTCGTCGCGGATTTCGGTCTCCAGAGGGTTCGAGCAACTTATGGTTGATTACGCCCAAGTGTTCGACGATCGGTCCGATTAGGCCGTAGCGCCGGCCGTGCGGCGTAATCAACTTATGGTTGATTACGCCATCGGTCATGGGCGCCGTG
>JADLEU010000422.1 GCA_020845955.1 Anaerolineales bacterium | reverse complement strand
GCCGCCGCCGCCCTGGCGCGCCTGCCAGCCAGCCGCTGGTTATGGGCGCTGGGGGTAGGCGGCTTGCTGGCTCTCTTCATCACGCTCAAGGCCGAGCCGTTGGCGCGAACCGCCAGCGCCGGGTTGCGAGCGCTGGCCGGCCAGGCCCCCGAGCTGGCCAGCGCCGCCGACCTGCGCTGGCTCGGTTTCTCTTACATCGCGTTTCGCCTGCTGCATGTCCTGCGCGACCGCGCCCTGGGGCGCCTGCCCGCGGTTTCGCTGCGTGAGTTCATCACCTATGCTGTTTTCTTTCCGGCCGTCACGGCCGGTCCCATCGATCGGGTCGAACGCTTCGTCAAAGACGCGCGCCAACCCTTCACCCTGACCTCGTCCGTCATCCTGGACGGCGGCGCCCGCCTGGCCGTCGGCGTGTTCAAGAAGTTCGTCCTGGCCGACAGCCTGGCGCTGATCGCCCTCAACCCCGCCAACGCCGGCCAGGCCCATTCACCCGTCTGGTTGTGGCTGCTGGTTTACGCCTACGCCTGGCGCCTCTACCTCGATTTCGCCGGTTACACCGATATCGCCATCGGCCTGGGGCGCTGCTTCGGCATCCGCCTGCCAGAGAACTTCGACCGGCCTTATCTGCGCCAAAACCTGACCACCTTCTGGAACAGTTGGCACATCACGCTGGCGCACTGGTTTCGGACCTACGTCTTCAACCCGCTTACCCGCGCCCTGCGCGCGCGGCCGCTCCCGGCGCCGGCCATCATCCTGTTCGCTCAGCTCGTCACCATGGTCCTGATCGGCCTGTGGCACGGCGCGACCTGGAACTTTGTCATTTGGGGCGCGTGGCACGGCCTGGGCTTGTTCGTCCACAACCGCTGGGCCGACTTCACCAAGCCGCGCGCCGCTCTTCTCGACAGCCGGCCGCGCCTCAAGCGGGCCGCCCACCTCGCCGGCGTCCTGCTGACCTTCCACTTCGTGGCCGTGGGCTGGGTGTGGTTTGCCCTACCCACGCCTGATTTGGCCATGCGTGTCATCGCGCGCCTGTTCGGCCTCTGAGATGCCCGCCGCCGAAGCCTCGCCCGCCCGCCAGCTCGCGCGCATCCTGGCCAAGGCGCTGCTGCTCTTTGTCTTGGCCAATGCGCTCTTTGCGCTTGGCGATCCGCTGCCCCGGCTGGGGCGCCTCTCGGTCTACAACCGCCTGTTGCCCGGCCGGGCGCGCCTCCCCTATGGCGAAAACCCTGAGCGGTCCTACAACCTCAGCCTCTTCCAGCTCGACGCCATGTTTGCCTCGCACGAGGTGGCGCGTCCCAAAGGCCCCGGCGAGTATCGCGTGCTCCTGATGGGCGACTCGTCCGTCTGGGGCTTCCTGCTCGAGAACAAGGACACGCTGGCAGCGCGGCTAAACGCCGCCGGCCTGGTCACGCCGGCGGGCCAGCGCCTGCGCGCCTACAACCTCGGCTATCCGATCCTTTCGCTCACCAAGGACCTGCTGCTGTTGTCGCGCGTCAGCCGCTTTCAGCCCGATCTGATTGTCTGGCTCGTCACGCTGGAATCCTTCCCGGCCGACAAACAGCTCTTCCCGCCGCTGGTCCAGCACAACCCTGGCCTGGCGCGTGCCTTGATTGCGCGCCACGCGCTCGCCCTCGACCCGAATGACCCCAGCTTCGTCGATCCAAACCCTTGGCAACGCACCCTTGTCGGCCAGCGCCGTGCCCTGGCCGACCTGCTGCGCCTCCAGCTTTACGGCGTCCTGTGGGCGGCCACCGGCATCGATCAGGACATTCCCGCCACCTACACGCCGCGCCAGGAAGACCTCGACCCAGACACGACCTTTCATTCGCTCCGGCCGCCGCACCTGTCGCCGGACGACCTGGCTTTCGACGTCCTGGCCGCGGGCATGGCCGAGGCCGGCGCCACGCCGGCGCTGCTCGTCAACGAGCCCATGTTTGCCAGCCAGGGTGAGAACAGCGACCTGCGCTACAACTTTTTCTACCCGCGCTGGGCCTACGACGATTACCGGCAGCTGCTGGCGGCCGAGGCCCGCGCGCGCGGCTGGACCTACCTCGACCTGTGGCAGGCCGTCGACAACGCCGAGTTTACCGACAGCCCAATCCACCTGACGCCGGCGGGCTCGGCCCAGCTCGCCGAGGCGCTGGGGGCCGCCATCCTGGCCGAGGCCGGGCGGCGCTAAAATGGCTGGCGTGGCGGAACCGCACCCGCTCGACCTGGGCCAGGCTTTGGCGTTCGTCGTGGACGATCCCCAGGCGCGCGCCAAGCTCCTGTTAGGAGCCTTGCTGCTGGCGCTGCCGATCGTCAACGTCACCGTCGTCGGCTATCAGGTGGCCGTCGCTCGGGCGGTCGCCTCCGGCCAGGCGCGAGCGCTGCCCGGCTGGGACGACCTGGGCGAATACTTTTCGCTGGGCCTGGGGCTGGCCCTGGCGCGTTTGGTGTACGCCTTGCCGGGCCTGCTGCTGTGGGCCGTGCCGCTGGCCGGAGCGCTGGCGCTGGCGCTGCGCAGCGTGGCTGCCGGGGAAGTGCCGGCGGAACTGGAGTCTGCCCTGTGGCCCTACCTGGCGTTGGGGCTGTGCCTCGTGGCGCTCGGCGCGCTTTACGGCCTGTTGGCGGCCCTGCTGGGCCCGGCTGTCGTGGCGCAGTACGTCCGCCTGGGCAACATATCGGCCTGTTTCAATCTGCGTGCCATCCTGGCGCTCATCCGCCGCCACCGGGCCTTCTACTTGCGTTTGTGGCTCACGCAATGGGCCGAGGGATTGTTCACCGGTTTCATCCTGGTGGCGCTCAGCCTGGTCCTCGGCCTCGTGCCGTGCGCCGGCGGGCTGGCCCGCGGCCTGGTCGTATTTGCCTTGGCCTTCGTATCCATGGTGATCGACGGCTATTTGGTCGGGCAACTTGTCCGGCTTGAACCAGCCTAACCAAGGAGTATTCATGGGAACCACCAACGAACAACTGCGCGAGTACATTGCCAGCCAGATTCTCAAACAGCCCAATCGGCCCATCCCCGACGACGAGGCCCTGATCTCCAGCGGGTTGATCGATTCCTTTAGCCTGGTCGACCTGGCCATGTTCGTCGAGGACCAATTCGGCGTGCGCATCGACGACTCCGAGCTCAACGCCGCCACGTTCGACTCGCTGGCCCAACTGGCCGGGCTGATCGAGCAGCGCCAGGCTTAGGCCGGCGCGCCTGCCAGCCGCCCCACGCTGGCCGATACCGCCGCGCCGACGCTCGCGCACGTGTTGGCCGCCCGCCTGGCCCGGGGCCTGCGAGTGCCCCGCGCTGCGCCGGCTGCCTCCCAAGCGGCCCGACCAGGCGCTCACGTATCGCGACCTGCTCGCCCGCGCCTACACCGGGGCCGGGCCGGCAGTTGACTACCGCGGCCGGCACCCCCGCAGATACTCGGTCAGCGTGATCTCGCGCGCCGCCAGCTCATCGGCCAGGAGGCCCACGTACCGGAAGTGCCACGGTTCCACGGCATACCCAGTCTGTTCTACCGCCCGGGCCGGGTAGGACAGGGTGAAGCCGTAATACTTGGCGTGCCGCAGCAGCCATTGTCCTTCGGGCGTCTGGTCGAACCGGATATTGAAGAAGTCCCCATACCGCTCGTCCATGTAAGGCGTGCTGAAGTCAAGGGCGGTGCCCAGTTGGTGCTCGCTGTGGCCGGGCAGGGCGCTGATGTCGGCTGCCCGGTCCGGGTAAAGCTGCAGCCACTTATTGTAAGCCAACTGCTGCTCACCATAGGTCCGGTAGCCCGACATAACCCACACACTCAGCCCGGCCTGGTTCATGGCGTCGAGCATATCCAGCAGAGGCTGGTGCACTACCTGGCGCAGCGGGATGGGCCGGAAGGCGAGATTGGCGGGATCGAGCGGCACTTCCTCCAGATCTTCCGGCACGAAGTCCCGGTCCAGCGCTGTGTCGCGGTCGACCAGGGTGAGGAGATCGGCAGGGATTTGGTTGTACAGACCGCAGCCCGCCTCGCTGGCCAGGCTTTGGGCTGAACCAGGCGTTGCCGTTGGGGAGGGCGTTTCGGCCGGCGCGGGCGCCGTTACCGCCGGCGCTGGCGTTGGCGGCGGTTGGGTGATCACCGCCACAATCACGGGAACCAGCGTTGGCGCACGGGCAGTGCTGGCCGCCTCCTGGGCGCGCGCCACGGTTCGCGCCGACAGCCACAAGATAAGCGCCAGGGCGGCTACGCCCACGACGGCCCAGGCGCTCCAACGGATCAGGCCCGGCACTCGAGAGCCGCGCCCTGGACCCAGCCGCTCAGGCACTCCGCGCCTCGTCCTTCTCGCCTTCGCGCTCTACCGGTCCGATCGGTTGAGGCGGGCCAATTCTACCCTTCCCGGCCAGGGCGCGGCGCATAAGACCAAGATCGGGCGGGCAGTCCGCTGGCCCGGCCCGATCCTGGCGCCCGTCCTGTGCCCGCTGGCCCGCCCGCTAGGCCTGCTCAAACTGCTTGAAATACTCCACCGTCTGGCTCAGCCCGGTCTCCAAATCGACGCTCTGCGACCAGTCTAGTTCCGCCTTCGCTTTCTGGCTGTTCAAATAGATCTTGAAGGTCTCGCCGGGCTTCGGCGGACCATATTGGGGCGCCGCGGTGTAGCCCGTAATCTTGGCCAGCTCCCGGAACAGCTGATTGACCGTGGTGCCGCGCTCCTCGCCCAGGTTGTAGATGCCGGTCTGGTCGCCCGCGGCCGCGAGCAAGTTGGCCTTAGCGCAGTCGGCCACGTACACAAAATCGCGCTCCTGTTCGCCGGTGCCGTTAATCGTCACCGGCTTGCCGGCCAGCATCAGCCCTGTGAAGATCGCCACCACACCGGCCTCGCCGTGCGGGTCTTGCCGCGGGCCGTAGACGTTGGGGTAGCGCAGGACGGCGTAGTTCAGGCCGTACAGGTGGCGGTAGACGTGCAGGTAGTGCTCGACCACGTGTTTGCTGACGCCGTACTGGCAGATCGGGTCAATGGGGTGCTTCTCGTCGCAGGGCAGGTAGACCGGCTCGCCATACACCGCGCCGCCGGTCGAGATATAGACCACCTTGCGCACGCCGGACTGTCGCGCGCACTCCAGCAGGTTGACCGAGCCGCGCACGTTGACGTCGGCGTCAAACAGCGGTTCGGCCACCGACCGGCGCACGTCCATCTGGGCCGCGTGGTGATCGACGATTTCCGGCCGCTCGCGTTCGAAAACCTCGGCCAGGCCCGGGTCGCGAATGTCGAGCTTGTAGAAGCGCGCCTGCGGATTGAGATTGCGCTCGCGGCCGGTGCTCAGGTCGTCGACGACAACCACCTCGTGCCCGGCGGCCAGGAACGCATCCACCACGTGTGATCCGATGAACCCTGCCCCGCCCGTAACCAGGACTTTCATCTAGCCTCCGTATTCCCTAGCCCAATCCGCGATTGGCCCGGTCAGCGCAAGTGTTGCCGTTGTGTGGCTCGAGAATGAGAGCGACGCTTCGCCGTGCGCAGCGCGTATTGTACCAGAGCGTCCTTGCCGCCGGCTGACCTCACTTGGCTGGCCGGCTGCCTGGGTCTTGCAGCGGCGCGAGCTCCGTGTAGATGGCCTCCAGCTGGTCGGCCACGGCCGGCCAGCGCAGGTCGCGCTTGACGTAGGCATAGCCGTTGGCGCCCAATTTCTGGCGGAGCGCCTCGTCTTTCAACAGGCGCAGCAAGGCCTGGGCGAATTCGGCCGGCGCCTCCGCCACCAGGACCTCCTCACCCACTTGTGCGTTCAGCGCGGACACCGCGCGCGGGCTGGCGATCACGGGCG
>JADLEU010000421.1 GCA_020845955.1 Anaerolineales bacterium | reverse complement strand
TTTTCAGAAAGCCTGTTATCGATATGAGCCGGGAGAGGGGATTCTGTTTCATTCGGATCGAGGATGCCAGTATGCCAGCACAGCGTTTCGACAGATGCTGGAGAGGAAGGGTTTTATCTCAAGCATGAGCCGCAAAGGGAACTGTTATGACAATGCGGCTCTGGAATCGTTCTGGTCCACATTGAAGGCGGAGGCGGTGCCATCCAAAGGCTTTGAGAGCCTGGCCCAGGCCCGGCTGGTGCTGTTTGACTACATTGAATGCTTCTACAACCGGAGCCGTCTGCACAGTTCGTTGGGATATCAATCTCCGGTGGAATATGAACAATGTTATTATCGTCAGTTCACCCTCGCCAGCGTGTCTACTAAATCGGGGCAAGTGCAACATTCGTTTGACCATCGACGGACAAGTGCTCTCGGCGACGCTGGAAGACAGCGCTGCTGCGCGCGACTTTGCCGCGCTGCTGCCGCTGACGCTGGACCTGGAGGACTACGCCGCCACCGAGAAGATCGCGCAGTTGCCCAGGAAGCTCTCCACGACAGGGGCGCCAGCAGGCATGACGCCCGCCATCGGCGACATCACCTACTACGCGCCCTGGGGCAACCTGGCCATCTTCTACAAGGATTTCAGCCACGCCGCCGGCCTGGTCAAGCTCGGCCACATCGAGGGCGATATCCAGGTGCTGCGCGGCCGCGGACCGCTCAAGGCACGTATCGAAGCCCTCGGGAAAGACTGAGCCCGCCGGCCATGCTCAACCCTCCACATTGAAAGGAACCGCCATGGAACTCAAACGTGCCGGATCTCAACCATCCACCAAGGGGCCTGCCGAGTGGTTCACCGGCACGGTTCGCATCGACCCGCTGAATGCCCCGCCCGCGCCGGCCCGCGTGTCCTGCGCCGCCGTGACCTTCGAGCCGGGCGCGCGCACGGCCTGGCACACGCACCCGCTGGGACAGACGCTGATCGTCACCGCGGGCTGCGGCTGGACGCAGTGCGAAGGCGAGCCGATCGTCGAAATCCGCACTGGCGACGTCATCTGGTGCCCGCCGGGCCACCGCCACTGGCACGGCGCCTCGCCGACCACGGCCATGACCCATATCGCGATCCAGGAAGCGCTCGACGGCAAGAACGTCGAGTGGATGGAGCACGTCACCGACGAGCAATACCTCGCCGGGCCGCCACGCGGCTGAATCAACCTCACCAAGAAAGGATACCCATGCGCTCTTTTTTCAACCTCGCCTTGTGTGCGGCCGCCTTGCACACCGGCCTGGCCTTGGCCGCAGAACCCCAGGCCGGCACCGCTGCCGCTGACAGCGTGCAGCAAATCACGCGCGCCGGAGAACAGGCCTCGGCCGCCGGGCCGGCCGAATTCTTCACCGGCCGGGTGCGGGTAGATCCGGTCTGGCCGGCCGACACGAACATCAACGCCTCCGGCGGCTTGGTCACCTTCGAGCCTGGCGCGCGCTCGGCCTGGCACACGCATCCCGCAGGGCAACGCCTGGTCGTGACCTCCGGCGTGGGCCTGACCCAGGAATGGGGCAAGCCTATGCAGGTCATCCGGCCCGGCGATGACGCACCTGGCCGTGACCGGCACGGTGGACGGCAAGAATGTCACATGGATGGAGAAAGTTACCGATGAGCAATACAACGCCCGCTAAGCGCCTCCGCGCGCGCCTCTGCGTTCCCGCGCTTGCTGTCGCCCTAGCAATGGCGACGGCTGCGAGTACCCTTGCGCACGCACAGGACACCCAACCTATGAACCCGACCCAAGCCAGCGCGACCGAAACCCTCACCGCGCGCCAGCAGGCCATCGTGCCCGTCGCAGCCTTCGCCGCTGCGGGCGACATGGCCAAGCTCAATGCCGCCCTCGATCAAGGGCTGGACGCCGGAATGACCGTGAGCGATGCCAAGGAAATTCTGGTGCAGCTCTACGCCTATGCCGGCTTCCCGCGAAGCCTCAATGCCTTGGGCGAACTGATGAAGGTGCTGGATGCACGCAAGCAGCGCGGCATCCAGGATGCGCCGGGCCGCGAACCCAGCCGCGCGATCCCGAAGGGCGATGCCCTGTTGGCAGCCGGCAAAGCCAACCAGACCAAGCTGTCGGGCGGGCCGGTCGAAGGGCCGCTGTTCGACTTCGCGCCCACCGCGAACGAATACCTGCGCACCCACCTGTTCGGTGACATCTTCGAGCGCGACAACCTCGATTGGCAAAGCCGCGAGCTGGCCACCGTGGGCATGCTGTCGGCGCTGCCCGGCGCCGGGCCGCAGTTGCAGGCGCACATGCGCATCAGCATGAACGTCGGCCTGACGGCCGGCCAGTTGCGCCAGCTCACCCAGGTGCTGTCTTCGCGTGTGGATGCCGACATGGCCCGCCGTGCCAGCGAAGCGCTGGAGCGGCACTTGGCCGCCAGCAGGGGCCAATGACCATGGCGCCGCTCATCCAGCGCCTACTCGGGTGGGCGGCGGCCCTGGCGGCGGGCACCGCCGCCGTGATGGTTTGGGCCAACGAGGTTTCCAGCCCGGTGCAATTCCCCGAGGACTACAAACAAGGCGTGCACTACGCCACCGTGGAGCGCGGCAACGTACGCGAGGAAATCTACACCAGCCGCGAAGCCATCGAGGCCGCCCGCAACAACCAGCCGCTGCCCGAGGGCACAGTAATCCTCATGGAGGACTACCGCGACGGCAAGTTGCTGCGCTACATCGCCATGGAAAAGACAGCCGGCTATGGCGGCACCCAGCCGGCGGACTTGCGCACGGGGGACTGGGCGTTCCAGTCCTTCGGGCCCGACCGGCGCATCGACCGCCGCGAAAACCTGGCCCGGTGCATGGCCTGCCACCAGCCGCAAGCCAAGAACGATTTCGTCTTCACCTACGGTCGCATGCAAACCCTGGGAAGCAAACGACCGTGAGTAATCCGCTCGAACAGATAAAGGAAGAGAACCTCGTGATCAAAGACAAAGTCATCATCATCACCGGCGCGTCGTCCGGCATCGGCGAGGCCACGGCCAAGTTGCTCGCCAGCAAGGGCGCCAAGGTCGTGCTTGGCGCGCGGCGTACAGACAAGCTCCAGCGGATCGTCGATGAAATCGAGCAGCACGGCGGCCAGGCCATGTATCAGGAACTGGACGTTACCCAGCAGCCCGACAACGACGCCATCGTCAAGCTAGCCAAGGACAGGTTTGGCCGCGTGGACGCCATTTTTCTCAACGCCGGCCTGATGCCGACTTCGCCGCTGTCCGCGCTGAAGACCGGCGATTGGCACCAGATGATCGATGTGAACGTCAAGGGCGTGCTCAATGGTGTGGCGGCCGTGCTGCCCGAGTTCCTCGCGCAGAAGTCCGGCCACGTCATCGCCACCTCTTCGGTGGCGGGCCTCAAGGCCTATCCCGGCAGCGCCGTCTATGGCGGCACGAAATGGTTCGTGCGCGACTTCATGGAAGTGCTGCGCATCGAGTCGGCCATGGAAGGCACCAACATCCGCACGGCGACGATCTACCCGGCCGCCATCAACTGCACTTGCCCCGATTTAGTAGACACGCTGGCGAGGGTGAACTGACGATAATAACATTGTTCATATTCCACCGGAG
>JADLEU010000420.1 GCA_020845955.1 Anaerolineales bacterium | reverse complement strand
CGCCAACCAGAGCATAGGACAGCGCCACCAGGCTGGCCCACAAGACTGTATTGAACAATGCAGCGGTCACCCGCGCATCATAATGCCTTCTGACTCAGATGGTTAGCATGCATTCGATGAATCCATCACAACAGTGGATTCTGCCTGGAGCGCTGGCTGCGATTGCGGCCAGCGCTCCAGAATCATGGGAAATGGCGTCCCCACGGGGATTCGAACCCCGGTTGCCGCCGTGAAAGGGCAGTGTCCTAGGCCTCTAGACGATGGGGACGTTCTGGCAGACTAACGATACTGGAAATAAATGGTGCTAGTCTCTATCGAACAACTCTCTCAACCAATTGATTAAAAAGATATTGTCTAAGAGAGCTTTTTCGAGATACCAGCAAAATTACCAGTAGTCTGTGCGGCTTTGGCTGGCATCACCTCACTAAATGACAGTCTCGGCGCCGGGCGCATGATACCGGCGAATGCGGTCATGGGGCAACGTAAAAAGCATTCCGCCGGAAACGCTGCAACAGGCGCTCCATATAGCCTGTGCCGGACGGCCGAACCGGATAGCCCGGGATCAACAGGACAGGTTATTTACCGCCGGAGTGCCGGAAGACTCTAACGCCCTGCGCTACTGAAGACGGAGTGACGTCGATTGCTCATCAGGCGGCATTTTCAATCATGACGTTGTTACCGCCAAAACCAATCTTTCGCGAAACCCGACCTTTGACACCTATCACACGACCCGTTGGTACCTGGCGTGACTGGCCGCTGTTATACGCCTGCTCAGCAGAAGAAGGCCTCACGTCCGCACCAATTTTCGTCAACGCTTCGCGAGCCAATTCTGGAATGCCCTTTACAGGGATAACAGCGCCCGTCAGAGAGGACCTGCGAGATTTGGCATACAAACCGTAGCCAAGTTTCACCAATCCCTCCTCGTCCACCAGTTTGGCTAAAACACGGCCTATTTGCGGACGACCGGACAAGTCGAGGAAATCCTGCGGTGTGAAAACCGAGGATTTGCTCCGGGAAATCCGATATCTCACTTTGCTTTTCAGCGTATTAAGAGCCATGGGAGCATCGCAAACAATTTCGGTTGGGTTACTGGCTAACAGTCCTGCTTTAGGTATGCGGATATAACGTCGCCCATATTGTTGTAGCCCTGAGTTGATACCCTGTCGCCAGTGATACTTCCGGATGCTTTGCCGGCTTGGTATTTACTGAGGGCCGCCCTCCATTCTTCACAAGCGGCACTTTTATTCCCGCGCATCGCATTAACCTCGGCCATGCCATTGAGGCTATTCACAGCGCCTAAGTCGTTACCGAGTTGCTCGTATATCGTCAAAGCGCTTGCAAAACTACTGAACGATTTTTCATCGAGGCTGGCGGAGGGATCAGCCGCTTTATACTGCTCGCTGGATCTGCCATAGCGGCAGTCGCCATACTTGTAGAGCAGTCCGTAGTGTAAATATGCGTCAGCAATCCCTTGCTGATTCGAGTCTTTCTCGAATATCTGCATAGCGTCGCCAATAGTCAGCTCGGCAAGGCCGCAGCGACCTTGGTCCATCATTACCCTCGATTGGGCGAGTTTCGTATCAGGATTACTGGTTGCGACGAAGCCGACTCCCGCACACGAAAATAGAGAACTGGCTGCGAAGGCTAGTGCCATTAATCGAATCGCTGAGTTACGCATAGCGGCTTGCCCCCGTATTGCACACGGCGATCTCGGAATATTAACCTGACCACAAGTCACCCGCGCTTCTGTGGGGCCACACGACACGGTCAGGCTCATTGGAAACCGCCGGAGCCATCACGGCCGACCCTGCAGGCACTTGGGAAGGCGTTGATAATGCGGGATAAATAGCTACTGGGAAGCGACCCATAAAGCGGACTTATCAACTGCTAATTAAGGTCATTGATAGCACTTAAGCCAATGATATATATTGGGCTATGACCAAGAATGAAGCGGACATAAAAGCGGACATAGAAACGGCAGAAGATCGGGGAGAAACCGTCTCTCTGATGGAGCCGATTTTGATCGGCGACGGCTCACGCCATCGGGCCGAGCTGACCGATCTCGCGCTGGATCTCGCTCAAAAGAGCGCGGGCTTTCGACGGTCGCTGCCCGAAAGTTTGGTGGCCTCCCTGGCCGACCTTGTGCGGTCGATGAATTGCTACTACAGCAATCTCATTGAGGGACACGATACGCACCCGATTGAAATCGAGCGCGCGCTCAAAGGCGATTACAGCAAGGATGCCAAGAAGCGGGACCTCCAGCTGGAAGCGCAAGCGCACATCGCGGTCCAGCGCTGGATCGACGATGGTGGCCTGAATGGCCGCGCGACAACGGTTGAGGCCATCCAGGACGTTCATCGCCGTTTCTGCGAATTGTTGCCTGAGGACCTATTGTGGGTAGAAGACCCGGCAACGAAGAAACGGGTCAAGGTGATCGCGGGAGAACTCCGCCACCGGGACGTGATGGTGGGCAGGCACGTGGCGATCAGTCCACCCGCTGTTCCACGCTTTCTTGAGAGGTTCGAGAAGATTTACAGTCACCTTGGCAAGACAGAGACCATTCTTGCGACGGCGGCAGCACATCACCGGCTGGCATGGATTCACCCGTTTCTTGATGGGAATGGCCGCGTCGCTCGACTGATCTCACATGCAACGCTGCTCGAAGCCCTGGATACGGGCGCCGTGTGGTCCATCGCGCGCGGGCTTGCCCGCAATGTTCAAAGTTACAAGTCGCATCTGGCGGCTTGCGATCAGTCCAGACGCAATGATCTCGATGGGCGTGGCAATCTCAGTGAGGAGAGCCTGGCTGAGTTCACGCGCTTCTTTCTGAACACTTGTATTGACCAGGTGACGTTCATGGAGCGGCTGGTGCAACCGGACCAGCTGCGCACCCGCATTCAGATGTGGGTCGAAGAAGAAATCCGGCTCGACCGTCTGCCGCCAAAATCCGGCGCCATTCTTGAAGCCGT
>JADLEU010000419.1 GCA_020845955.1 Anaerolineales bacterium | reverse complement strand
GACGTGGTGCTCAGTCTGGGGGGTGGCAGCAGCACCGACACGGCCAAGGCGCTCCGGCTGGCGCTGTGGGCGGGCATCGAGACGGAGGCCGACTACGATCGCGTCTTCCAGCGCATGCGCGAGGACCCGCGCTGGGCGCAAGGGGCCGAGACGATGCTGCCCCAGATCGGCATGCCGACTACGCTGATCAGCGCCGAGCACACGCAGGGGATGGGCATTACGAACCCGGCCACCCACGGCAAGCAGGTGTTCAACCATCCCGGCCTGCTCACGCACGTCATTATCCTGGATCCAGAGCTGAGCGTGTTCACGCCGCCCCAATTGTGGTTCTCCACGGGCATCAAGGCGCTCGAACACGCGCTGGCCAAGCTGTCGGCGCCGGAGCGCGACCCACTCGTGGACGCTGTCGCGGCGCAGGCGGTTAGGGTGCTGAGCGCCGAGCTGCGGCGCTGCCAAGCCCGGCCCGATGACCTGGCCGCCCGCGGCAACCTGCTGGTCGGCGCGTGGCTGTGCATGTTCGGCAGCTGGAACAACCTCATCAAGCGCATGGGGCTGAGCCATGCCTTGGGCCGCCAGACGGGCAGCGTGAGCGGCGCTTCGCACGGCATGATCTCGGCCGTGCTGCTGCCGTACTGCCTGGAGTTCAACGCGCCCGCCGGCGGCGCGGGGCTGTTGACCGCGGCCCAGGCCCTGGGCATCGAAACGGCCGGCCTGACCGGCCCAGAGGCGGCCATGCGCGCCGCGGCGGCGGTGCGGGCGCTGGTGGCGGAGCTGGGGCTGCCGGGCCGGCTGCGCGACATCGGCGTGACGCCGGAGCACCTGCCGCGCATTGCCGAGCGCACGATGCAGGACTTTTCGATCGGCGCTAATCCGCGGCCGGTCAGCGGCGCCGGCGAAGTGTTGGCCCTGCTGGAAGCCGCGTGGTGACCGACCCCGAGCTGGAGGCAGATATGGACCCGCGAGTCATCAGCATGATCGCCACGGCCGCCAGGCCCTACCAGAAGATTGGCCAGCCAGGCGAGACGCTGGCGATCATCACCGACACCGACACCGACCCCGTCATCTGGCAGACGTTCGCGGCGGCGGCGCGCACGGTCGGCATCGAGCCGTTCGTCGCGCTGATGGTCCCGAGCCGGCGCGACTATGCCGACCCGCCCATGCCGGTGCAGAAGATGGCCGAGGCCTCGGACATCATCCACTACACCACGCGCCTGGGCCTGGTCCACAGCCAATGGGGCCTGAGCCTCAGCAAGCTGCGCAAGAAACGGATTGTCAGCGAAGGCATCACCCCTGAAATGTTCGTGGAAGGCGCGGTGCTGGCCGACGACGCAGTGGTCAACGCCTGGAACCGCCGGATCCAAACCATCTGGGACGAGGGCGAGGAGGTCCACATCACCTCGCCCCACGGGACCGATTTGCGTGTCAGCCTGGCCGGACACCTGAGCTTCAGCTCTGCCGGGGCCAAGTTCACCTCGGCTGAGGCGGAGTTGTTCAAGGCGCCGTTTGTGCAGTTCCCAGGCGGTGAGACAGCCTGCACGCCGACCGAGAACACCGGCGACGGCGTGCTGGTGGTCGATCAAACCATCCATCATCCGCCCGGCCGGCTGGTGCGCCCGATCGAGCTGCATCTGAAGGCGGGCCGGATTGTAGAGGCGCGCGGCGGCTGGGAGGCAGACGAGTTCAAGCGCTGGCTGGACTCGTACGCCGACCCTGAAGGCGGCACCATCTGTGAGGTGGCAGTGGGCACTAACCCGGAAGCGAAGTTCATGGGGAACATGCGCCAGGATCGTTTTCCGCTGGGAAGCATGCATTTTGGGTTTGGCATGAACACCGACGTGGGCGGCACCATCAGCAGCAACATTCACTACGACGCCATCATCAGCAAGCCGACGCTGGTCGTGGACGGGCAGACGATCATTGAGGCTGGCCAGATGCGGGTCGCGCCCGCGTAAGGGCCTGGCTCGGTCAAGCAGCAGGGGATCGTCGTGGACTATGTAAACTTAGGCCGCAGCGGCCTAAAGGTCTCGCGGATCTGTCTGGGGATGATGAACTTCGGTGACCCCAACTGGCGAGAGTGGATTCTGCCGGAGGCCGCGGCGCGGCCGATCGTGCAGCGGGCGCTGGAGTTGGGTATCAACTTCTTCGACACCGCCGACATGTACTCGGGCGGGCTGAGCGAGGAGATCACGGGGCGCCTGCTGTTGCAGAACACCCGGCGCGAAGAGGTGGTGATCGCGACCAAGGTCTATATGCCCACCGGGCAGGGCGTCAACCAGCGCGGCCTATCGCGGGCGCACATCCTGCAGGCCGTGGAAGCCTCGCTGCGGCGGCTGGGCACCGACTACATCGATCTTTATCAGATCCACCGCTTTGACCCCGAGACGCCGGTCGAGGAGACGCTGAGCACACTGGATGGGCTGGTGCGGGCTGGCAAAGTGCGCTACCTGGGGGCCTCGAGCATGGGCGCCTGGCAGTTCGCCAAGCACCTGTATACGGGCGAGCGGCATGGCTGGACGCGTTTCGTGGCCATGCAGAACCATTACAACCTGGTCTATCGCGAGGAAGAGCGCGAAATGCTGCCGCTGTGCCGCGAGGAGGGCGTCGGCGTCATCCCCTGGAGCCCGCTGGCGCGCGGTTTCTTGACCGGCACGCGCCGCCGCGACGGCGGGGGCGAAACGGTGCGCGCCCAGAACGACGGCCATGCCCGGCGCTACTACTACCGACCCGCCGACTTCAACGTGGTCGAGCGTGTCCAGCAGCTCGCGGCGGCGCGCGGCGTGACCCCGGCGCAGGTGGCGCTGGCCTGGCTGCTGCACCAGCCGGGCATCGCGGCGCCAATCGTGGGCGCCAACCGGCGTGAGTACGTCGAGCAAGCCGCGGCGGCGGTCGAGCTGCGGCTCTCGCCAGAAGAGTGCCGGACCCTAGAAGCGCCTTACCAGGCCAAGGAAAACCTGCTGTATCATCACGCGTTCACAGACGAATTGCTCTCGCCAGGAGCGCGCCTGGAAAGCTCCGCGGCGGGTCGCAGCGCTCCACAAGGACAGGGTGAATGACGTACACAACGCTTGTCACGGCCGACGACGTGCGGCGCCACCTCGACGATCCAGATTGGGCCGTGGTCGACTGCCAGTTTTCGTTGTCCGAGCCAGCGCTCGGTCCTCAGCAGTACCTGGCCGGCCACGTGGCCGGCGCGGTGTACGCCGACCTGAACGCGGACCTGAGCGCCCCGGTGGCGCCGGGCCGCACCGGCCGCCATCCGTTGCCCGAGCTAGCCACGTTCAAGCGCAAGCTGGGCGAGTGGGGCATCGGGCCTGGTGTGCAGGTCGTGGCCTACGACGCGTCGGGAGCGGGCAACGCGGCGCGCTTGTGGTGGCTGCTGCGCTGGCTGGGGCACGACGCCGTGGCGGTGATGGATGGCGGCTGGCAGGCCTGGCAGGCGATGGGCGGTCCGGTGCGCGGCGGCGAGGAATCACGCCGGCCGCGAGAGTTCGTGGGCGCGCCGCGGCCAGGCTGGGTGCTGACGGCGGAGGAAGTGGACGCCCGGCGGATTGATCCAGACTACCTGATTGTGGATTCACGCACGCGGGAGCGCTACCGAGGCGAACAGGAGCCTATCGATCCGGTGGCCGGCCGCATCCCTGGCGCGGTTTGCGCGCCCTATACCGAGAACCTGGACAGCGCTGGCCGGTTTCTCAGACCCGAGGCCCTGCGAGCGCGGTTTGGGGCCCTGCTGGGCGAGACACCCCCCGAGCGGGCCGTGTTCTACTGCGGTTCGGGGGTGACCGCGGCCCACAACCTGTTGGCCCTGGCGCACGCCGGGCTGGGCGATGCGCGGCTGTACGCCGGGTCGTGGAGCGAGTGGATCACCGACCCGCAGCGGCCAATCGGGCGAGGCGAAGAACATGGCACAGCCAAGGGACCGGCATAGCGGCTTCATCGACCCCGACCAATTGGCAGCGCGCGAGCGGCGGCCAGGGATCACGGTGCGCGCCGCGCGGACTGAGCAGCTGACCCTATCGCACGTGACCCTGCAGCCCAACGCGGTTGTGCCGCGCCACCAGCACCCCGAGGAGCAGGCGAGCATCGTGCTCAGCGGCACGCTGGCGATGACTATTGGGCCCGAGATGCGGCTGATGATGGCCGGCGACAGCTATCTGATCCCCGGCGGGGTGGAACACGGCGGCCGAGCCGGCCCCGAGGGTGCCAGCCTGGTGGACGTGTTCACGCCGGCGCGGGCCGACTACGAATATGGCGCGAGCAGCGGCGACAGGCTGGGCAGCCAGGCCGCGGCCGCGGACAGCGACCGGACGTAAATCACAACGCCCACCGCAACGGCCAGCATCACAGCCACGATCACGACGACCAGAAGCCAGAGGAGCATGGCGCCGTCGCGCTTCTTCGGCGCGGCGGTGGGCAGAGCCAGCTCGCCCAACAAAAGCGCCGCGGCGGTGTCCGCCGGATCGGCAGCGGCAGCGCCGGGCGGGGGCGGGCCTGGGGGCAAGGGCACGACGCCTGGCTGGGGCGCCGAGGACACGGGCGGGGCAGGCGGCCCGGTGCGCGTCGGGGCCGGTAGACTTGCCGGAAGCGGCTCTTCGATTGGCGCCCGCGTCGCTGGCGGCGCGTCAGCCGCCCGAAGGGGCCTGGTGGGCATGGCCAGCGGCGGCGCCGATTGTGCCCGCACGCGCTGGGCGGGCGCCACGATCCGGTAAGCATTCGTCCGGCGGGACAGCTCGGCCTCGATCCAATGACCGGCGGCGTCCAGGGCGGCGCTGCCGCTCGCGAAGCTCTGGCGCAGGTAGGCCAGGACGGTGTCGGGCAAGGTCTGGAGGTAGGTGGTCGCCTCGGGGTGCTGCAGACCGGCGCGGATGAGGGCGGCAGCGCGCTCCCGCAATCGGGCGCTGGTCCCCTGCAGATGGAACACGGCCAGAGGCAGCAGGCCGGGCAGTAGCGCGGCCGCCTGCTGCGGATCGGCCGGGTGCGTGGCTAACAGCGCCAGGGTCCGGCGCAAATCGATCTGGTTCTGCGCAAAGGCCTCGGGCACTGCTGGGTTTTGCAGCTCACTCGCCAGGGCCAGGAAAGCCTGCAGCCGCGTCTCGGCCTCAGCCGGCTGCGCGGCGAGCCGTGCGCGCAAGCGCGCGGCCAGTGCAGCATAGGCCGGCCAGGGCATGGCGGCCGCGGACGTGCCTTCATCCTCGACCAACAAATGCCACAGCAGGGCCTCATCAGGGCTATGAAGCTCAATGAGACGCTCGAAGAGCTTGTCGGCGCCGGTTGGGCGGTACGGTTGACGGCGTTCACCACAGGCCGATTGGGACCAGGCCAGGGCCTGGCCGGGGGGCAGGGCTCGGATGGCCGGCGCCTGGGCGGGCGAGGCCGCGATGGCGGCCAGCAACTCATTGCTCTCCGGCAGGAGCGAAATCAAAAATGCGACGTCATCCGTCGCCAGCGCCAGGTCGCCGAGCGCTGAGCGAAAGCCGGCCTCGAGCCAGGCGCGCAGGGCGACGGCATACAGGGCCTCGTCGGGCGTCGCGTGGCCGGGCGGGGTGCAGGCCTGCAGCAGCGACAGGTCGGCCGCGCCGCGTCCAAGCAGGTGCTTGAGCTGCGGCCCGGCCGCGAGCAGCGCGGCGATCGGCAGACGTTGCAGCGCGCTCCACAGCTCCGGCAGCTGGTCCGGCAGGGCCAGAGCTTCATAGAACAGCCACCACTCGGCAAAAGGGCCGTCAACGGCGGCGACCGCCAGGCTGGCCTGCCACACAAAGGGCGCTAGCGCGGGGGGCAGGGCGCGCAACAGGGCGCCGGTTTGGGCTTCGAGGGCGGGGACCTGTCCATCACTGGCTGGCCGCAACGCCAGGTCGCGGCCAGCTTCCAGCAGCTCGCGCCAGAGGCCGGGGTGGCGCCCCAGGGCCGGGTACCAGGCGGGCTGAACCACACGCTCGAGCAGCGCGGCATAGTGCTTGGCATCGCCGCGCCCGGCCTGGCGCCAGAGCCAGAGCGCCCCTTCCAGATCTACTGCCGGATCGATGACACTGAGCGCCTCTCCGAAGAGCGCCGTGTCCTCCTCGGTTAATTCCCGAACGGCCGCCGCAAGCGCCGGGGTGCGCTGGCGCAAGAACAGGGCTTCGAGCAGCGGGTGGCCGGTGGCGAGCGCCAGGGGCGGCGCCGCCGGCGCAGCGCCGCGGCTGGCGGGCGCCAGCGCGCGGCGCGCCTCGAGTAGATCACGATAGAGCGCCGCCTGCTCCTCGGGCGCCCCCACGGCCAGCGCCGTTTCAGGGCTCTTGCTGACGGCCGTTCGCAGCAAGGCGCGCAGGCGCTCATCGGCGCGTACTGGCCTCGGCACGGCCAGGTGGAAGGGGGCATAGCGCGTCAGCAGGCCGTGCTCGGATTCGAGCGCTGATTGGAGCAAGTCGAGGCGCAGGCCGCCGGGCAGGTCGGGCTGGCGCAGCAGCGCCAAGACGTCCTCGCGCGGCACGCGGCGCAACAAGCTCCAGCGGCGCTCGCCCAGACGGCCCAGTTCTGGATATAGGCGCAGCGCGTCGGCTCCGGGCAATGGCTGGGCCTGCCGCTCGACCTGGTAGAGCGTAACAGCTGTCTCGGCCGGCATGGGCAACGCCAGCAGGCCGGGCAGCGCCGGGTCGTAGAGGGCTTCGTGACCCAGCGCGTGGACGGACACATAGTAGTCGTCGGAAAACCGGCCAGCCGCGAGACCAGGCCCAAAGACCCGTTCGGACGGCAGCGGCGCGGGCGCGTCGGCCGGCAGCGGAAAAAGCCGCAGGTGCACGTTCTGGAGGCTGACGTAGTCCAGGGCGAAGGAAATCACGCCGAGGCGCGGCAGCAGCCAGTACTGCGCCGCCTCCACAAGCCTTAGTTTTTCGAGCCAGTCCTGGCCGGGCAAGGGAACGCTGATCGGTTGAGGACGCGCGGCCGCGCTGGGCGCGCCGGCGGGGCAGGCGGCCGCCACCAGGGCGTTCACCACGAAGCGGATCGCCTCCGGGTCGGGTAGGGCGGGTTCGAGCCGATCCAGGCGGGGGCTCCACGGAATCTCCTGGCGGTCGCTCGTGTAGTCGCCCAGCCAGCCGCGCGCCTCCGGGGCGCGGGCCGCCGCCGCCAGGCTGGTATACAAGGCGGCGCGCGCGGCAAAGGCCTGCTCAATCGTCTCGCGGCTTAGCAGCACAAAGCGCACCTGGTTGAAAGGACGGTCGGTGCGGGCAGCGCCAGGCGCGCTCAACTCGCCCTCACGGCGGCGCTGCACGAGGGTAAAGAGGTAGCCGCTTTCAAAAACGAGTAGCGCTGCCGATACGGCCCCAATTTGCCTCGCGAAGGGCGAAGTTTCGGGAAAGACCAGGCCGCGGTTGAACAGGTGCGGGCCATAGCGTGCGACCTCTTGGTCCGAGAAGGCCAGCGTGCTGAAGTCCAGCGCGCCGTTGGGCACGAAGACCTTGCCAAAGTCCAGGTAGCGGACCGCGAAGGGGGTGGGAGGCCGGATCATGCTGCGAGGCGGCGGCTAGGCGTAGGGAGGCACAGGGCAGCCATTGCGGTCGAGGCCGCCGGCGTCAGTACTTGCGGGTCGGGTAGCCAATATAACGCTGAAACCGGTCTTGTTGGAAGTACCAGCGCGGGATGCGCCCGCCACCCTGGCTGAGGCGCTGGCGCTCCAGGTGGCTGAACAGCCAGAAGAAGGGCGTTTCGACGGCGAAGGGCTGCCAGCGCTCGGCCGAGAGCAGGCTGCGCGTGCCGGGATCGTAGTTGGGCTGTTCGCGGTAGGGATCAAGGTAGCCGGCGGCCGAGACGCAGAATGCCTCGATGTGCATCTTATCGGCGTAGCTCTTGAGCAGGTCGGCCATTTTGGAGCCGAAGAAGACTTCCACGACTTGCCAGGGGTTGCGGCCCTGCACGCCGAGCTGGTCCACCTTGGTGACACACACGGCCACGTGGCGCTCGGGCCGGGCGGCGGTCTGGAGGAGCTGGAGCAGGTTCGACAGCATCTGCGTGTACTGGGCCTGCGTGTATTGGAATGAGCCGTTCACTGCCGGGGCCGGGCCAGCCGTTGCGGCCGCGCTGGCGCCGAACAGCGCCGCCAGGCCCTGGCTGGGCGCGGCCGGTTCGGTCTGCGCGGCGGGCGCCGCGGTGGTATCGACCAGGCTCGGGTCGAGCACGGCGAGAATACACCGAGCGTCGCGCAGCGGCACCATGACGATGTTGTTGACGCCCTGCATGAGCAGCTCGCCGGGAGCGTCGCGGATGACGATGCTGTGGCTATGGGCGCTGAGCCGGTGCGCGGGCGTATCAAAGTCGGGACGCACCTTGCGTTGAAAGAGCCAGACCTTGTCGTAGGCATCGGAGGTGGCCTGGTTCTGTGGGACCTGCGAGAGGCTGGCCGGCGCCAGGGCCTCGGGCTGGGCCAGGACGTATTCGAACTCGGCGTCTTCCTGGTTGAGGCGGTGCAGCGCGCGGGCCAGGGATTGCATCAGCCAGGTCTTGCCTGAGCTCGATGGACCCCAGAATGCGATTTCGCGCGGCAGGTTGTCAGTGGCCATGCCTTGCTCCCGCCGTCTAGCGCGGCGCCGTGATGACGATGAAACTAAAACTGGCGCGGGCGTGATTGACCACCAGCGCGAGGCCGCCGCCGGTGTACAGCCCGGCAGAGTCATCCAGATGGACTTCAAACGGATCGGCGTCGTTGAGCTGTACGGTCAGAAGGTTGTCGGCAGTGAACACCAGGTGCAGCCAGTCTTCCTGCTCGTCGGTGCAGGTGTTGTCGCCGGGCGCGACCGGGCGGGTGAAGACCTGTTCGGTGACGGCGTAGACGCCGACCTGGCAATTGCGTTGGACGCGGACCTCGTAGTAGGTCAGACCGTTGTCGCGGAAACGCACGCCGACATAGCTGTCACTCAGTAGGTTGACGCGCGACAGCGACGTGACGAGCTGGAAGGCGGGCAGATCGCTCAGGCGCGGATTGCTGGGGCGCAGGCGATCCTGGGTGTTGGTGTTGAGGTGGAGCTGGGCGTCGCCGTACGCGTTCAATACCGGCGAAACGGGCTCGGCCGCGCCGTTCACCCAGCCATTCTCGTTGCTGATCAGGGTGTCGTCGGTGATCACCACCTGGCCCTCGACCAGGCCCAACAGGTACGACAGCGCGTAGATGTTGGTCCGGCAGCCAGGCGGCTCAAGTTCGAGCGTGTCGCTGCGCATCCAGCCGATGTCGCCTGCCTCGGAGCGCACTTGTAGCCAGCCGGCGTCTTCGAGGCGGCCGATCACGGTGACCGCGCCGCCGCGCGGCATTTGCGCCGCGTTGCGCACCTGGCCGCCGCCAGGCACGGGGTACAGCCTGCGCTCAACCCCGTTTTCTGTGACCGCGCCCGTGACCGTCGCGGAGCACTCGACCACGGCCGCGGGCGGCGTGGCGGTGGGAGTGGCCGTGGGCGTGGGCGTGTCGGTGGGCGTGGGCGTAATGGTTGGGCGCGCGGCCTCGGTCTGCGTAGCGCCGGCGATAGCCGTGAGCGTGGGACGCTGAGCCAGGCGGGTGGCGCCCGCCGCCTGGGTGACGGCCGCCGTGGCCGTGTTGAAGCCATCGGCGATCTGCGTCAGGCGCTGGTCGCGCCGGTCCGCGTAGTAGGGAGCATAGGCCGCACCCAACAGGGCGCACAAGATCAGCATGACGATGACACTGGCTACGACGGTCGAGGTAACACGCGAATTCCACATTTTGGCCGGCTGAGGCGGTCGAACCCGCTAGAGCGCGCTCAGGCGCGTCTCGAGCGTGACCAATACGCCGGCGCCGACCAGGACGATGAGCAGGGCCAGGGCCGCGATGACGAGGCCCATGGTCATGAGCGTGCGGGCCTCGTGTTGGTAGCTGTAGCCGATCAGCGGGTAACGGCGTGACAGGCACAGTGGGCACGGTTGGCTCAAGTTGAGATCGCGCGGGCTGCCGCAGTGCTCGCAGAGCGTATAGCGTATCTTTGGCATGGGTGCTCATCTTATACCAGTACCGCCCGGAATCGGCTAGGGGGATGGACAGGATGGCTACGCAAACGAGCCGAAGCGGGTTATGACAAGTTCAACCAAAGCATCTTGACTCCACGGACGGTCACCTACGCTCCGCGCGGTGAGCACGCCGACCGGATGCGCTTAGGGCGATACTGGCCAAGGGATCGGGACCACCGCCTGTCCAGCGGCAGGGGCCCAGCCGGCCCGCAGCGGCGGACGGCCAGCGTAGCCTAATTGATATGTTCGCGCCGGGAATGGATTTCGCGCGCGCGGCAGGAAGACATCGGCCGGCGTCGAGTGGCCCAGCGCTTTGCGATAGCGGGCCGTGTTGTAGGCCAGCCCCGGCCGGCGATGGCGCGCCGCCCCTTGGATGGCTTCCTTATTTTGATTTGGAATACAATCAAGGCTAACACTCACGCGAGGCTGGCCGGCCCGAGAATAGGCCACCCACCCGGGGCAACCGGCAGATGCCTGCTGCCTGCAAAGGAGGAAGTTATGTCTCACACACTTCGCTGGAGAACCGCATTCACATACGTGGCTGCCATTGGGCTTGGCCTGGCGCTCGGTCCTGCGCTCAGCTGGCTGGGCGGCTGGCTGCGGCCGCCGGCTGTCCAGGCCGCGGAGGTCGCGCCAGCGGTCGCCCTGGCGCCCGACAGCCCCCAGGCCGTCCACACCTGTACGCCGGATTACATTGCCAACTTCACCGCCCGCGTGCACGTCCGTTGCACGGTGCCGGCTGAAACCACGATCTACTATTTCGCCACTCCAAACTCCAACTCGAAAAACGCCGCCCGCGTTCTGAGCATCCTGCTGACAGCCGAATCCTTGGGCCGGAATGTGCGCATCTACTACACCAGCAGCGCCAACGGCAGCGCCTATGGCTGCCAGTTCAGTGACTGCCGGCCCATTGACGCTGCGGAACTGATGCCCTGACGATGAACGCCAGACTGCGCGTGCATCGGTGGCTGCCCCAGGCGCTGTTTATCGGGGCGGCGCTGTTGTCGTCGGCGCTGGCGCCCGCCATGTTCCCCGGGTGGATGGCCAGCCAGCCCGCGGAGGCGGCCCTGCCGGGCGGGCTGACAGGCCGAACCCTGTTACAAACCGGCGAGGCGCTGCGCCTGCAAGTAGCGGGCGTGACCGCGGGCGGCGCCGTGAGCTGGCGGTTGGACGGCCGGCGGGTGGGCACGACGGCTGAACTCGTGCTGCCGCGCGTCGCCAGCGGCGACCATGCCCTGAGCCTGTCGTACCGCGATGCAGGCGGCCGGCTGTACGCCGTCAACACCGTCATCCGGGTGCTGTCACCCGAGCAGTATGGGCTGGTAGTGACGGCGCTTCAAGCCGCCATCACTCTACCCTTGTGGGAGGAAGACGAGAGCGTCTATCTGCCGCTCATCGATCACTGAACCCAAGGGCCCCAGCGGCTTTTCGCAAAGTGGCGCGGCGGTGGTCGTGCTGATCGACAGGAACCACCGCCGTGCTGCTCTGCTTCGACGCTCTCGTTCTGACGCGCTGCGGAATTGCGCGCCTATTCATGGCGCTGGCCGTGCGACCCGGCGGACGCCGACGACTGCTGGCGGGAGGCGGTTCTGTAGGCCTTCGAGGCGCGCGGCCGATCGCGCGCGGGCAGGCACGCCTAGGCTGAGGCAGGGTGACAAATCATGGGCAGCCCAAACCGGGCTGCACCCGGGATTGGGAGCGGGGTGACAGCCCTGATTGGGGCCGCGCTATTGGGCTTGCGCCACGGACAGTCCCTCGTATAATCCCGCCGGATTGTGCCTGGATCACGGCTCCGATCTAGCGGGGCTCGGTGACCCCCCGCGAGGCCCGCACCACCACCACCGCCGGCCAGGCAAACGACGCCCAGGCTGCACGCCACTCCACGGCAAACGTTTCGCAGCTTACAGCCAGATAATTCGAGAAGGAGGCATGACAATGGGCAAGCGACTCTCTGTGTCACTGGTATTGCTGCTGTGCGCGGCGCTGCTGCTGGCCGGCTGCACACCGGCGGCGACGCAGGCGCCCGCGGCGACCCAGGCCCCGGCGGCAACCTCAGCCGGCCCGGATCTGAGACTGGCGGCTATCTTTCCGGGGCCGATTACGGACGCTGACTACAATACGCTGGGCTACAACGGTCTCAAGGCGGTTGAGCAGACGTACGGCATGACCGTCGGCTACTCCGAAAACGTGGCGGTGCCCGACGTCGACCGCGTCATGCGCGAGTACCTGGCGGACGGGTACAACATCATCTTCACCCACGGCAGCCAGTTCATCAACCAGACCCAGGCACTGGCGGCCGAGTTCCCCGACGCCAATTTCATCGCCGAGACCGATGGCGAGGTCGCCGACCAGCCGGACAACCTGTGGATCATTGACCGCAACTTTCACGTAGGCTTTTATGCGATTGGCGCCCTGGCCGCGCGGGCCAGCGAGAGCAGGAAGATCGGCTACATTGGCGGCCTGACCCTGCCCTTTGCCTGGTCGGAGCTGCACGCGATGGAGCAGGCGATTGCCGACTCGGGCCTGAACGTGGAACTCCGGCATGTCTTCACGGGCAATTTCAATGACCCGGTCAAGGCGCGCGAGCTGGCCGAGGCGATGATGGCCGAAGACGTGGACGTGATCGTCGGGTCGCTTAACCTGGGTATGGTGGGCATCTTCGAGGCCGTCAAGGGCAGGCCGGTGAACGTGACCGCCAAATACACCGACAAGTCGTCGTTCGCCCCGGACAACTATCTGACCTCGCTGCTGTATGACTTTGAGAAGCCGCTGGTGGCGGTGGTGGGCAAGATCCGCGCCAGCGAGCGGGGCGGCTACTATCCGCTGGGTTTCGACACCGGCGTTCTGCTGCAGACGCCCCTGCAGCACGTGTCTGATGACGTTGCCGCGCAAGTCGAGCAGATCGCGGCCGACCTGGTCAGCGGCGCCATCGTGGTGGAGCGCAACGTCGATCCCATCGAGTAAGATGGCCGAGCGCGACCGGCTGGTCATGCGCGGCATCCGCAAGTCGTTCGGCCCGGTGGCGGCCCTGGACGGAGTGGAATTGCGCGTGCGGCCCGGCGAGATCCACGGCCTGCTGGGTGGAAACGGCGCCGGCAAGACGACGCTGATGAATATTCTGTTCGGCCTATACCGGGCGGACGCCGGCGAAATTCTCGTCGGCGGCCGCCCGGCGCACGTGCGCTCACCGCGCGAGGCCATGGCGCTGGGGATCGGCATGGTCCACCAGCAATTCCTGCAGGTGCCCACCTTCACCGTCGTAGAGAATATCGTGCTCGGCACGCGTCTGCGCAACCGCCCCGGCCTCGACTTGGCCGGCCCGCTGCGCAAGATCGAGGCGCTGGCCGAGCGGTTCGGCCTGCCGTTCGACCCGCGCGCCCGGCTGGGCGACCTGCCAATGGGCGTCCGGCAGCGGGTGGAAATCGCTAAAGCGCTGTACCGCGGCGTGGAACTACTCATCCTGGACGAGCCGACCACGATGCTGACGCCGCAGCAGGTCGATGCGCTCTTCGCCTCGCTCAAAGTCATGGTGCAGGCCGGCCTGAGTGTTATATTTATCACGCACAAACTGCGCGAGGTGCTGGCGGTCAGCGATCGGATCACGGTGCTGCGCAGCGGGCGCAGCGTGGCGACGGCGCCGCGGGCAGAGGCCACGGAGCACAGCCTGGTGCGGGCCATGGTCGGCGAAGCCGTGGACGTGGACCGAAGCCTGCTGTTTGCGCGCGGCGAGCACGAGGCCGCGCTGGCGCAGTCGGGCCAGCCGGTGCGCCTGGCTCTGGAGGACCTGAGCGCCGCTGACCCGGAAGGCCGGCCGGCGCTGGAAGGTTGGTCGATGACCGTGCGCCAGGGCGAGATTGTCGGCATCGCCGGCGTGGCCGGAAACGGTCAGCACGCCCTGGCTGAGGCGGTGATGGCAATCCGGCCGCGCCAGGGGCGGGTGCGGCTGGACGGCGCCGACCTGTCGGCCCTGGCGACTCAGCAACTGCTGGCGCGCGGCCTGGCTTATGTGCCCGAAAACCGCTGGGAGGACGGCTGCCTGGCCCGGGCCAGCCTGGCCCACAACCTGATCCTGGGGGCGCATCGCCGGCCGCCCTTCTCCGCGGGGCGCTTCCTGCAGTGGCACGTGATACACACTCTGGCGCGGGCCCTCATCGCCGAGTTCAACATTCAGGCCCGGGGCCCGGAAGCCCAGGCCGGCGACCTGTCGGGCGGGAACTTGCAGCGCGTCATGCTGGCCCGCGCCCTGTCGCAGGAGGCCAAGGTGCTGATCCTGCACAACCCGACGCAAGGCCTCGACATTGCCTCGATTGAGTTTGTCTATCAGCAGCTTCTCAGGCACAAGCGCACGGGCGGGGCCACGCTGCTGATCTCCGAGAACATCGACGAGTTGTTCCTGCTCTGCAACCGGATCGCCGTCATCTATCGTGGGCGCATGGCGGGGACGCTGAAGCGCGGTCAATTTGACGCCTACGCCGCCGGCCGGCTGATGAGCGGCATGCCTGGGCAAGACGCGGAGGCGGCGGCATGAGCGCCGTGGCCGCCGCCCCCGTCCGCCAGCGGGTGGCGCTGGCGGTCCTAAATGTGCTGCCGTATCTGGTCGCGGTGGCCGCCTCCTTTGCCGCGGCCGGTGTCTTCATCGCCCTGATGGGCTTTGACGTCGCTCGGGCCTACCAGACAATCCTGTTCACATCGTTCCGCAACGCGAACGCCTTCGGCCAGACGCTTAACAAATTCGTGCCGCTGCTGCTGCAGGCGCTGGCGTTTGCCCTGCCGCTGGCCGGCGGCAAGTACAACGTCGGCGGCGAAGGGCAGATGCTGGCCGGCGCGATCGGCGCGGCCGCGGTGGGGATCCTGCTGCCCGACCTGCCCGGGTTGGCGCTGCTGCCCCTGGTGCTGCTGGCGAGCCTGATCGTGGGCGCCTTGTGGGCGGCCCTACCGGCCTGGCTGCTCTACCGCTGGGGGATCAACGAAATCCTGACCACGATGCTGCTGAACTTCGTTTCGTTCAGCCTGGTGGACTATGTGGCAACGCATGTCTGGCCCGATCCGGCCGCCGGCCACCCGACCACGGCGCCGATCGGCGCCGGAGGGGTGCTGCCGGTGCTGCTGCCGCGCACGACGCTGCACGCCGGGCTGGTGATCTCGCTACTGGTAGCCGCCGCCGCCTACGTCTTCGTTGCGCGGACGACGGTGGGTTACGAACTGGTGGCCACCGGCGCTAACCCCCGCGCGGCGCGGGTGTTCGGCATCCATGTGCGCCGGCTGTTCTTGCTGTCGCTCGTCCTGGGCGGCGCGGTGGCGGGCTTATCGGGCGGGATCGAGGTGGCGGGGGTACACCAGCGCCTGATCGAGGGCATGCAGTCGAATTTCATGCTGCTGGGACTGATCATTGGTCTGATCGCCAAGGGCAACCTGGCAGCCGTTCCGGTCGTCGCCTTCTTTATTGCCGTGCTGGAGGTTGGGGCGAGCGCCATGCAGCGCACCCTGGCCATCCCGGGCGAAATGGTCTTCATTGTCGAGGCGCTGATCTTGCTCTTTATCCTGCTCTCGGACAGGCTGCGAAAGCGCTGACACATGGACGGTTGGGAGTCCTTCATTGGGCTGGCCCGTCTGATCTTGCTGGCCATGGTGCCTTACACCCTGGCTAGCCAAGGGACCATGCTGGCGGGCCGGGCCGGGGTGTTCAACGTGGCGCAGGAGGGCATCATGCTGCTGGGGGCCTCGGTGGGCTTCCTGGCGGCGCTCAGGGGGGGCAGCCTGTGGGTGGGGATGCTGGCCGCCGCTATCGCCGGCGGGCTGCTCGGGCTGGCGCTGGCCTACTTCACCAGCACGCTCAAGATGGACCAGTTCGTCATCGGACTGGCGCTGTTCTTTGTCGGCCTGGGCGCGTCATCGCTGGCCTTCAAATTGCTGGTCGGTGTGACCCTGGTGCTGCCGCAAATCCCAACCCTGCCTGACCTCAAGGTCCCGCTGCTGGGCGATCTGCCGGTGATCGGCCCGATCCTGTTCAACCAGAACGCGCTGGTGTACCTCAGCGCGCTGGTCTCGCTCGGGCTGTATTACTACCTTTACCGCACCAGCTGGGGCCTGGAGCTGCGCGCCGTGGGCGAGAACCCCAAGTCGGCCGACAGCTTGGGGATCAACGTCACGGCTCAGCAGTACGCCGCCACGATCATGGGCAGCATGCTGATCGGCATCGCCGGCGCCTATCTTCCCATGGTCTACACGGGCACCTTCACCCAGGGCATCGTGCAGGGACGGGGCTGGCTCTCAATCGCGCTGACGTTTTTCGGCGGCTGGCGCCCCGGGCTGATCTTCGCGGGGGCATTGTTCTTCGCGCTGGTCGAGGTCGGATCGCTCCGGGTCCAGATTATGGGCGGCGTCGTCCCGCATCAAGTCCTGCGCATGCTGCCCTATCTCACCACGATCCTGGTGATGATCTTTGCTTTCCGCTGGGTGCGGGTGCCAGCCTTCCTGGGCCAGACCTACGACCGCGAAAAGCGCTCGCTCTCTTGAGAGCCCCGGGGCAGGACGTCATGGCCAGCCCGCCACTGCACCAGGTGGTGGTGGGCCGGCGCCGGGTCAGGCCTGCGTGGCGGGGACCACTCCGGCGGGCTATGCGAGCACACGTAGGTCGCGCTCAGCTTGATGCCATCCAGAGGGCAATGGTGCGCCAGGGCACGACGGGCATTCGCCCGTGGCCGCTGGGGCCTACGCCAGTGCGCTTGGCGCGGGCGAACGCCTCGATGGCCGGGCCCTTCACGATCTCCAGGTCCGGCCCGTCGGGTTTTTCTAGGGGGCGGGGGGAAGGGGTGGGAGTGCCATCCAACTGACTTTGGAACAGCTCGGGGTCGCTGGGCACTGAGTATTGACAGATGGCCTGCTTAATGCTAAGTTGTATGCGGTCGATTGTCGACAGTCGACCGAGTACGCCCTGTATCCGAATAGCTGATCCTAGTATGTAACATAACACAAAAACGATGACTGTCGAAGCAGACGGGCACTCTATCACCGGACCTCATTCGGGCACCAATCAACGCACGGGGCGTCTAGCCATGTTTGGGCAGTTGCCACAGCGCTTTTTCAAAAGTACTCTGGGCCGCTTCGTCTTGAGGCACTTTGAGTACTTGGTCATGCCGCTGGTCTTCCTGGGGGCATTCTGGCTGTGGAACTTCATCATCCGCATTGCCGACTACCCCCCGTTCATTCTGCCATCCCCCGTGCTCGTCTGGCGCAAGTTCCTCGTCGTAGCCGCCGACGGCAGCCTGTGGGAACACGCCCTGTATACGACCTGGGAATCGATCCTCGGCTTCATCGCCGCACTGGGCTTTGGCACGATACTCGGTTACTTTTTTGCCAAGTCCCCGGTGCTCGAAAAGCTCATCTCGCCGTACATTGTCGCCTCGCGCGGCATTCCAGTCATTGCCATTGCGCCGCTGCTCGTCATCTGGTTCGGATTTGGCCTGGCCTCGAAGGTGTTTGTGAGCTTTTTCATCGTGTTCTTCCCGATGCTGGTGAACACGATTGTGGGCATCCGTCAGGTGGACTCCTACCAGCGGGAACTGATGCGCTCCTACCAGGCGTCAGGCTGGCAGGTGTTCACGTTGCTCGAAGTGCCGTCGGCCTTGCCCGTCCTGCTGGGCGGCATCAAGGTCGGCATCACAGGGTCGATTATGGGCGCCGTGGTCGGCGAGTTCGTCGGCGCCGATCGAGGCCTGGGCTTTCTGGTCAACCTGAGCAAAGGCGTCTTCGATACTTCCTTGATGTTCGTAGCTATCGCTACGCTTGCCGTGCTGTCGTTTGTGCTGTATATGAGCGTTTGGGTCCTGGAAGCGGTATTGTTGAAGGCCCGCGGCGAGGGCTAAACGGCCTGTTGGTGGAGTCGTTGGAGCCGACAGGCCAGCGACGTCCGCGGCGGGCCAGAGCACGTCGAGAGTCGCATAATCGCCCGGACGAGACTGGTCGAGGGTCTGCGCCACAGCGGGTCCATCGATGCCGGCGCGGGTGTGCTCGGCCGACCACTCACTTGTAAGCGGTCTTAGCTGCCAGGAGCAGCACTTCACGCAAGCGCTGCTTCTGTTTTACGTGTCGAGAGCAATGAGTATGCTGCCATTTCGGTTGGAAGTTGAAACACATCGCGTGCGCCAGGTGCAGCTGGGTGAGGTGACCCAACTGGCCGGTGATGTTCTGCAAATCAACGCCGCAGAGGTCGCTGGCTGGGTGCTGCAGGACTCGCGGATTGCCACTGCGCGCCTCGAGCTCGCGCATCCGGGCGAGGCGACACGCATCGTGCACTGCCTCGATGCCGTCGAACCGCGCGCCAAGCTGGCCGGGCCGGGCTCCATCTTTCCCGGCTTTCTCGGCGGCCCCGAAACGGTTGGGCGGGGTCGGACAGTCCGGCTGGCCGGGGTCAGTGTGCTGACGTCGAGCCGCTATCCACAGCCGTTTTCCGGCCTGCTGGCCGCCCGCGAGGCCCTGGTGGACATGTCGGGGACCACCGCCACCTATAGCCCCTTCTCGCAGGTGATTAACATCGTGCTTGTGCTCACGCCTCAGGCGGGCCTGGATAATGCCGACTACGACGACGCCGTCCGGCGGGCGAGCCTGAAGGTGGCACAGGGTCTGGCGCGACTGGCGATTGACCAGGCCCCTGACGATGTGGCCGTGTTCGACAGCTCGGAGGCCACGGCGGACTTGCCGCGCGTTGCGTACTTCTACCAGCTGCAGGGCCAGGGGCCGATGGCCGACACTTTTCTGTACGGGCGGACAATTGATAATCTCGTGCCCAGCCTGATTCATCCAAACGAGGTCATCGACGGCGCGATTGTCAGTGGGGTTTACGTCTACGCCGCCTTTAAGAACCCGACTTACCTGCACCAGAACAACCCGGTGATCTGGGAACTGCAGGCCCGGCACGGCAAAGATCTCAACTTCGCCGGCGTGATCATCAACCGCGGCCACAACTACACGCAGTTCGATAAGGAACGATCATCGCACTGGGCGGCCAAGCTGGCTGGTTTCCTGCAGGCGGATGGCGCCATCTTGACAGCCGAGGGCGGCGGCAACTCGGCGATTGACATGATGCTGGCCTGCCAGTACATGGAGCAAATGGGGATCCGGACGACGGTTATGACATATGAGAATCCCGGGCCAGACGGGCGCGGCTGGCCGCTGTTTTACACCGTGCCGGAGGCGGATGCGATTGTGAGCCTGGGTATGGCCGAGGGCAGCACGCGCATGCCCCCCGTGGCGCGCGTCATTGGTGATGACCTGCTGCTCGACGACCAGACCCCCGCGATCGGCCCGTTCGAGACGGCTATGTATTCCCAATATTGCGCGCCAAGCCAGGTGGGCGGCAACGTCCTGGTCGGACGCCAGTTCTGAGCGGCACATGTTAAAGGTCATCCATTACATCAATCAGTTCTTTGCCGGCATCGGCGGCGAGGACAAGGCCGATGCCGGTTTCGAGGTCCGCCCCGGCGCGGTGGGTCCAGGGCGCGCGCTCCAGGCAGCCCTGGATGGCCAGGCCCGTGTGGTGCTGACTCTGGTTTGCGGGGACAACACCTTTCACGACCAGCGCACGGACGTCATCCCTGCCGCACTGTCCGCGATCCAAGAAGCGGGCGCAGATTTATTCGTCGCCGGGCCGGCTTTCAACGCCGGCCGCTACGGCCTGGCGTGCGCCAGCTTGTGCGCGGCCGTCGAGGAGAGCTTGGGCGTGCCGGCCATCACGGGGCTATTTCCCGAGAACCCGGCCGTGGAGATGTACCGCGACCGCGTGCTGATTGTGCCGACCAGCCATTCGGCGGCCAGCATGAAGGAGGCGGTGGCAGCGATTGCCCGAGTGGGGCTACGACGGGCGTCCGGCGTGCGGTTGCGGCCGGCCGCCGAAGAGGGTACGATCCCGATGGGGTACCGCGCCAACTGGGTCGAACAGACGCCCGCCGCGGTGCGCGCCGTGAATATGCTGTTGGCCAAAGTAGCGGGCCGGCCGTATCAGAGCGAGGTCGATCTGCCGCCTAAGCCAGAGCCAGTGCCGCCGGCCTCGCCTGTGGCCGATCTGTCGAAGGCAACAGTCGCGCTGGTCACCGAGGGCGGTCTTGTTCCAGTCGACAACCCCGACCATATCGAGTCCTCTGACGCCACCAAGTGGGCCCGTTACCCATTGGCCCAACTGGCAGCCGGCGCTGGCGTCAGCTTCCAATCCATTCACGGCGGATACGATGCCCGCTGGGTGAATGCGGATCCTAACCGGATGGTGCCGCGTGACGCGGCCCAGGCGCTGGTCAGCGCGGGTGTCGTGGGCCGGTTGCACGAATACTTCTACGTGACGGTTGGCACAGGCACGAGTGTGGCGCATGCGGCCGAGATAGGCGGCGGGATTGCCCGCCAATTGTTGGCCGATGGCGTTCACGCGGCCATCGTGACCAGTACCTGAGGGACCGGCACGCGTTGCGGCGCAACGCTAGCCAGGGAGATCGAGCGCGCGGGCTTACCCGCGGTACTGATTACGGCCATGACGGCCATGGCCCAGTCGGCGGGCGCCAACCGTATCATGAGCGCCGGCCGCATCCCGCACCCGGTGGGGGACCCATTACGCTCGCCAGAAGAGGAATTCGCCTGGCGACAAGGTGTTGTGCGCCGCGCCCTCGAGACGCTGGCGACCCCACTCGAGCAAGCCCGTGTGTTCCCGTGAGCGTGACGTGATTACTCCTGCTCTCCTCCACGCCTCTTACGCCCTGGCGCATGTCCCGGATGTCGTGCGCTATGGCTCGAAACCGACCCGAGAACTGGCGCGCGACGCGGCGCTCTGCGAGCAGCTGTCGGCCGCGCTCCGGACCTGGGAGGCCGCCCTGGCCTACCCGCCCAACCAGGTCTTCATTGGCAACCTGTCGCCTGAGCGCCTCGCCGCGCGCGCGCGGCCGTGGTCCGCCGAACCATTGGCCGAGGCCAGGCCTGTAGGCCCCTTCGGCCGCATGGTGGATCAGATCACGTTCTATGGCCTGCTGAAGCTTGCGGACGACTTCGACCTGGTGGTATTGGACGAGGACATAGCGGCCTCTGCCCGGGCAGCCGTGCAGGCTCTGCAACCCAACCGCTTAATGCAGCGTGTAGACCGGATCGTGGGCGTGCCTGCCGAGCAGCTCGAGCGCCTGGCCAGCAGCGAACACGGCCTGCCGCTGTTCCACGCCGGCCGGCGAGTTGGATTTATGCGCAGCGCGCACGACCAGGATGCGTCGCTGGGCGCCGACATCCTGCTGGAGAACCTGGCCGGAAAGGCCACCGCCGCGTTGGCGCTGTCGGAGGCGCTGGTGCACGGGCCTATCGCTCCCGAGCAGGTGGACTATCTCCTGAACACTGGCGAAGAGGCGGTAGGTGACCGTTACCAGCGCGGTGGCGGGAGCCTGTCGAAAGCAGCGGGCGAGGTAGTGGGCTGCATCAATGCCACCGGATCGGACATCAAGGCGTTCTGCAGTGCGCCGGTGCACGGCCTGATCATTGCGGCTAGCCTCGTGCAGGCCGGCCTGTTCAGGCACGTGGTCGTGATCGGCGGGGGTTCATTGGCCAAACTGGGCATGAAATTCCTGGGCCACCTGAAATCGGGCGTGCCCATCATGGAAGACGTCCTGGCCAGCATGGCCTTCGTCGTCGGACCGGCGAATGGCCAGGACCCGGTCTTTCGACTCGACAGCGTGGGGCGCCATACTATCCAGGCCAGCTCGGCGCCGCCAATGCTCTATCAAGCGCTGGTGCTCGACCCGCTGACGCGGGTTGGTTTGAAGATGACCGACATTGATCGTTATGCAGTCGAGCTGCACAACCCCGAGATCACCCTGCCGGCCGGCAGCGGCGATGTGCCGCTCACCAATTATCGGACCCTGGCGGCGTTGGCAGTGAAGCGCCACGAAATCGAGCGCAGCGCGATTGATGACTTCGTCAGCCAGCGAGGCATGCCGGGCTTTGCCCCCACGCAGGGCCACATCCCAGCCGGCGTTCCGTACTTGGGCCATGCCCGCCGCGCGCTGCGCGCAGCCGAATTGCAGCGGATTATGGTGGTGGCGAAGGGCAGTCTGTTCCTGGGTCGCATGACCCAGCTTTCCGATGGTATGTCCTTCATCTTGGAGCGTGATCCGAGCGCGGGCGACCATCCGGTGCAAACGCCTACTTGAGGAGGCACTGATGCAACTGAAAGGTAAACGAGTTATTGCGATTGGCGAGCGTGAAGGAGTGCCGGGGCCAAGCCTGAAGGCCCTGGCCGAGTCGGCCGGCGCGGAGGTGGTTTTCGCCGTCACCCAGTGCTTTGTTTGAACGGCCGCCGGCGCCATGGACCTGGACGACCAGGCGAGCGTCAACCGCCTGGCCGAGACTAACGGGACGGACAACATGATCGTCCTGCTCGGCCAGCCGGACCCGGACAGCACCGTGCTGTTCGCGGAGACCGTGACTCGCGGTGATCCGACCTGGGCAGGCCCATTGGCCGGAGTCCCGTTGGGGCTCCCCGTATACCACATTCTTGAACCGGATATCAAGCAGCAGATGGACGCGACTCTGTACGACGAGCACGTCGGCCTGATGGAACTGTCGGCTAATGTCGACGAGATCGTCGAGGAGGTCCGGGCCTATCGCTCGACGTGAAGCAGCGGGAGGGCAGCGTTGACCTCGCTACAAGGCAAGGCGGCGGTCGTGACAGCGGCCGGCGGCGGGATCGGACGCGCGATTGCGCTGGCCCTGGTCGCCGCTGGCGCTGACCTGGCGATCTGCGACGTGAACTCGGCCGGGTTGGCCGAGGTGGCGTCGCAGGTCCGCCAGTCTGGGCGGGCCTGCCTAGCGCAGGTTTGCCGCGTGGGCGATCCAGCGCAGGACCAGGCGTTCGCCCAGGCTGCCCTGAGCACGCTTGGGAAGGTTGACATCCTGGTCAACAACGCCGGGGTCGGCGGCGGGGGCAGCGTTAGCGAGACCCCCTTCGAGACCTGGCGCGAAGTCCTGGCCACGAATCTGGATGCGGCCTTCTTCTTCGCGCACGCGTTCTTGCCTGGCATGGTCGCGCGCCATTGGGGCCGCCTGATCCATATTGCTTCCTTAGGCGGTAAGCGTCCGTTCGCGCACGCGGCGGCCTATTCGGCCTCCAAGCACGGCCTGATCGGCCTGATGCGCTCTATTGCGCTGGACTATGCCGCGGCCGGCGTCACTTCCAACGCCATCTGCCCGGCGTGGACGCGCACGGACATGGCCGAGCGTTTTGCGGCTTATCTGGTGGCGTCCGAGGCCATCACGAGGGACGAGGCCTACGCGCGCATGGCCGCCAGCCTGCCGCAGAACCGGATCGTGGAGCCAGAAGAAGTCGCCAGCCTGGCCGTGATGCTGGCCGGCGAGCAGGCGCAGGGCATCAACGGCCAGGCGATCAGTGTCGACGAGGGCGCGGCCCTGAGCTAAAAAGAGCGCGGCAACGCAGCCGCGGGGGAGAGGCGAGCAGCCCTATGCCGCTGACGGCGCCCTTGCGCATCCTGACCGAAGACCAGATCCAAGCTATTCACCAGGCCGCGCTCGGCCTGCTCCAGCGAACGGGCATCGTCGTGAAAGAGGCCCGCGCACGGCGCTATTTCCGACAGGCAGGCGCCTCGGTGGACGAGAGCAGCGGGCGCGTGCGCCTCCCGCCAGATGTGGTCGAGGCCGCGCTGAAGCTGGCGCCTGACAGCTTCGTCGTGCACGCCCGCGTGCCAGATCGCAGCGTCGAGGTCAGCTACCGCCGGATGCACGTCGAGCCGATGATCGGCCGGCTGAACATCCTCGATCACCTGACGCATCAGCGCCGGCGCACCAGCCTCCAGGATGTTGCCAATCTTGTTCGGGTAGCCGACGCCCTGGAGCACTACCACCTGCTCCACAGCGGGGCGATCATGCCCAGTATCGAAGGCGTGCCGCTGCACGCCGCGCACGCGCACGGCTACCTGGCCAGCGTCTCCAACACCGGGAAGGTGGTCAAGGGCTCACCGCGCGGGCGCGCGATCGCCGAGGACTGTATTCGCATGGCGGCCGTCGTGGCTGGTGGCGAAGACGCCCTGCGCCAGCGGCCGAACATATTCACCACCGTCAACCCGGTGACCCCTCTGCAGCACGATGAAGGTCAGACGGAGGGCTTGATTGAGTACGCCTCCTTTGGTCTGCCGATTGATGTGACGAGCGAGCCGCAGGCTGGCGCCACCAGCCCGGTGACCCTGGCCGGCCTGCTGGCCCAACAGACGGCCGACGTCATCAGCGGCATCACGCTGGCCCAACTCGTCCGTCCGGGCACCCCGGTCTGGTACGGCACCTGCGGCGCCATCATGGACATGAAGGTGGGCCGGATCGCCTTGGGCGCGGTGGAGGCTGGCCTGATCAATGCCGCTTCCGCCCAGATCGCCGCCTTCTACGGGATCCCATGCCGGGGCACCGGCTCAACGACTGATTCCAAGGCGCTCGACATGCAGGCGGGCTACGAAAAGGCGATTACGCTTTTTATGGCCGCGCTGGGCGGCATCAACTGCCTGTTTTACCCTGGCACGATGGAAAGCGCACTCACCATCAGCCTGGAAAGTCTGGTGGTCGACCACGAGCTATGCGGCATGGCTTATCGTGCGCTGCGCGGTATCCAGGTAAATGCCGATACACTGGCTGCACCGCTCATCGAAGCGGTAGGGCCCGGGGGAAATTTCCTTGGCGAGCGGCACACGCTCAAGTTCCTGCGCCAGGAGCAATTCCTGCCAACGTTGAGCAACCGCCAGACGCGCGAGGACTGGGCCGAGCGCACCGGGAGCGCCACGACCTGGGACCAGGCCCACACCGAGGTGGAACGAATTCTGGCCACGCACACGCCCCCGCCTCTCGACCCACAGGTCCAGACTGAGCTTGAGCGCATCGTGCGCGAGGTGGAAGCGCGCGGCGCGGTGGCGAGGGCGCTGGCATGAGCCGAATTGAAGTCGAGTTCCTGTACCTGACGCAGGCCGACGTGCGCGCCGCGGGCCTTACGATGCCGCTGACGCTTGAAGTCGTCGAGCGGACCTTGGCGCTCCACGAGCAAGGTCAGGTCAACATGCCGCATAAGACGGTGCTCGACCTCGGCGAGCGCGAACGCGGGCGGGTGAATGCCATGCCCGCCTACGTGGGCGGCGACATCGACGTGTGCGGCATCAAGTGGATCAGCGGTTTCCCGCAAAACCCGCGCAAGCACAACCTGCCACGCGGTCTGGGTCTGCTGGTGATCAACGACGCCTGGACCGGTGTGCCGCTGGCAATCATGGATGCGACGCTGATCAGCGCCATGCGCACTGGCGCTGTCACCGGGGTGGGGGCGAAATATCTGGCGCAGCCGGCTTCTGAGGTGGCGGCGCTCATCGGCGCGGGAGCGCAGGCGCGAACCCAACTCGAGGCCCTCCAGGCGGTGCTCCCTGGCCTGCGCGAGGCGCGCGTGTTTGATATCTGGCCCGAGGCGAGCCAGGGCTTTGCCGCCGAGATGGGCCCGCGGCTGGGCTTGGAGGTGAAGGCGGTTGGCTCGGCACAGGCAGCGGTCGAAGGGGCCGACGTGGTCGTGACGGTGACGGTCGCCGACGAGCCGATCGTCAAGGCGGCCTGGATGAAACCGGGCAGCCTTTTTGTTCACGTCGGCTCGTATCAGGAAGAGGAAGAGGCCGTCGTCATCCAATCCAGCTTGCGGGTCGTGGATGATTGGGAGGCCGTGCTGCACCGCGAGACTCCAATCCTGGCGCGCATGTTCCGGGCAGGACGGCTGGCTCGGGCCGATATCCACGCCAGTTTGGGCGAGATTATCTTGGGCTGCAAGCCGGGCCGCCGCTCGCCCGACGAGCGCATTTTCTTTGCGCCGATTGGCATGGGCAGCGAAGATGTTGCGGTCGGCAGTGTGATCTACCAACAAGCGCGCGCCCGCGGCCTCGGGCGCTGCCTGCCGCTGTTTGGAGACGGCCAGGGCACTGGGAAAGGAACGACGTGATGGCAGAACATGAGGCAATCATCGAACGCATGCGCGACAGCATTCTGGAGGCCGACGATGACGAGGCGGTCGCCGCGGCCGAAGCCGCGCTGGCGGCTGGGATGGACCCGCTGGCGGCCCTCGAGGCCGGTTTCTCTGAGCCGATCCGCGAGCTGGGCGAAGCGTTCAACCGGTTAGAGATCTTCCTGCCCCAACTAGTGCTGAGCGCGCGCACGATGCAGGCCGGCTTGAAAGTGCTGGAGCGGGCCCTGACCACCGCCGCGCGGGAAGCCGCCCGCAAGGGGGTCGTCGTGATCGGCACTGTCGAGGGAGACATCCACGACATCGGCAAGACCATCGTCGTCGCCATGCTGCGCTCGGCGGGCTACGAGGTGCACGACTTGGGAACCGACGTGCCTCTGCCCCAGTTCATCAATGTGGCTGAGCAGACCCACGCCGATATTATCGGTATGTCGGCGTTGCTTTCGACCACCATGCTGCGGCAGCGCGACTTGCTGGAGCTGTTGCAGCTCAAGGGCATCCGCGACAAGTACTTTGTGATCGTCGGGGGCGCGCCGGCCACGCAGGCCTGGGCGGACTCGATTGGCGCCAACGCCTTCGCTCGTGATGCGCACGAGGCGGTATTGTGCCTGAACGCCCGCGCGCGGAATGTGACGAGCCGTGCTTAGCTTCGTTGAGATTGCCAAGCGCTCGGAGACAGGGCCGCTGGCGACGGCCGATGACTTCGCCATGCAGAACGTCGCCTTCCGGGTGAGCGCCCTGGAGAAGAAGTACGGGCTGCGCCATGCAGCGGGCACCTACGTCAACTGCGACGACGACCTGGCCGACCGCGCCTGGCAGGCCGGCCGCGAGCTAATTTTGCAGTCGGGCCTGTACAGCCTCAACAGCCGCCGGGTGATCCAGTTCGACGAGCAAGAGGTCGACGAGCGGTTGGCCGCCGCCACCGCCGAGTTCACCGCTGGCGCCGGCAAGGGAGCGGTGCGGGTTTACCGGCGCGACGTGGAGGACCGGCGGCCACCGGTGATCTTTGGCGGTCCCTTCAACGCTGACGTTCACGAGAGCATGTTCGTCAAGCTTAACGAGGCCTTCGCCGGTGAACCGCTGATTGACCTGCTGCTGCTGCCCGGCTACTTGAAAAACCTGGACGGTGTGGAGATCCGGCCGAACTCGGGCCTTTCGACCCGCGCGGCGATGTTGTACGCGCGCTGGGCGCGCGAAGCGCTGATGCGCGCCGGCCGGCCCGGTATGCCCATCGTCGGCCACGCGGTGATGGCGCTCAATGAGATTGCGAGCGCCAACGAAGACTGGGGCTTGCGCGTTTGCGACCCGCGTGCTTTCGCCATCATCTCCGAGCTTCAAGTGGATGATGTAACGCTGACGCGTCTGGCCTACTACCTGGCTCTGGGGGCGCCAATTTACATCTCGGCCACACCCCTGATCGGCGGCTATGCCGGTGGTCCGGCCGGGGCCGCCATCGTCGGCGTGGCGGCGCACATCGCTTCAGTGCTGCTGGGCGGCGATGTGATGCACCTTGGACCGCAGCACGTCAAGTATAAGCAGCAGACGAACGCCATGTCCCTGTGGATGGGCAGTGTCGTCAAACAAGCGGTAGCCCGCAACAGTCGTATGATCAATACCACCAGTGTGACAACCTCTGGCCGGCCCGGCTCGCTCCAATATATCCTGGAGTTCTCCGCCCTGGCTCTCAGCGTGGTGACGAGCGGAAGTCACCTCACCGGGCCGCGCCCGGCTGAGCCGCTGGGCTGGAATAATGTCAGCCCGCTGATGTGCCGACTGTTCGCCGAGGTCGGCCGCGCAGCTGCCCAACTGGGCCGCGCCGAGGCTAACCAGATCGCCGGGGCCTTGCACGCCAAGTATCAGGACAAGTTGGACCTGAAGGACGCGCCGGTCGGCCTGCCGTTTGAGCAAATGTACGATGTGCGCACGCTGCAGCCGAACGCCGAACACTGGGCGCTGTACGAGCAAGGCCGGCAAGAACTCAGGGCAGTGGGGCTGCCTCTGTAGGGCAGGGCGGTTCAACCAGCACCGAATCTGACAGCCGGGCGCCACAAGCGCCCGGCTGTCTGCTTTTTGGGGTTGGGATGTGCGTCAACGCCGCTATAGGTGCGGCGTGCCGTAGCCTGGCAGATCCTTCGTGCGGCCGCGGCGCTGGTATGGGTAGCGCTCCAGGACAGACTCGTCCACCTCGATGCCCAGGCCAGGCGCTTCGGGCACGGCCAGGCAGCCATCGACAACGCGATTGGGAGCGAATGGCTGGTCGCGGAGCAACGAGTCGCGCAGTGGCTGATTCGGCGTGGCATCATATTCCAGCACGCTGAAGGTCGGGGCCGCCGCGCTGAAGTGGACGTTGGCCGCCACGCCGACCGCCGTCAATCCGCCGCAATGCGGCGACAGGGTCATTCCCCAAGCTTCCGCCAGAACGGCCACTTTGTGTGCTTCGGCCAGGCCGCCGACCAGCGTCGCGTCGGGCTGCAGGACGTTGGCCGCCCCGCGAGTGATCAGGTCGCGAAACTCGTGAATGGTGTAGGCGTGCTCGCCATAAGCGATGGGCACGCTGGTACTGGCCTTGAGCTGGGCAATGGCATCCAGGTCGTATTGAGGCATTGGTTCTTCTAGGTAGAGGACACCTTGCGCCTCCAACTGGCGTGCCAGCCGAATGACCGAGGGAAGCGTGTAGTTGAACTTGCCGTCGACAATGATGTCAATGTCGTCGCCGACGATCTGGCGCACGCCGGCGACCAAGGCCGCATCCCATTTCAGGCTGTTGCCGATGCGCAGCTTAATCGT
>JADLEU010000418.1 GCA_020845955.1 Anaerolineales bacterium | reverse complement strand
GGACCTGGTGGCCTACATGCGGGCGCTGCCCCCTCAGCGGCCCGACTGAACGAATGCTGCCGCTCGATCGCCAGAACGCCTATCGCCAACGCTACCAGCGCCGCAAGCCCGGCTGGCAGCCCAGCGGTGAGATCTTCGAAGCCCTCACCCGGCGCACGTTGGCGGCCGGCGCGCGCGTGCTCGACCTTGGATGCGGCCGCGGCGGCGTCATGGAGCTTTTCTGGCGCCAGGTGCAACTGGCGGTGGGCCTGGACCCTGACACGGCTTCGCTCCGCGAACACCGCGCCGGCCTGCCGCGCGTCTGCGGGCTGGGCGAGGCGCTGCCCTTTGCCGCCGAGCGCTTCGACGCCGTCATCGGGCTCTGGGTGCTGGAACACGTTGCGCAGCCGGAGCGGCTCCTGCGCGAAGTCCACCGTGTGCTCGCTCCCGGCGGGCATTTCCTCTTCCTGACCCCCAACGCTCGCCACCCGCTGCTGCTGTTCAACCGTTTCAGTTGGGCGTTCCCGGCCGTGCAGCGCGTGCTGGTGCCGCCCCTTTACGGGCGCGCCCAAGCGGATACGTTTCGCGTCCGCTACCAGGCCAACACACTGCCGCGCCTGCGCGCACTGGCGGCGGCCACCGGCTTCGCCGTGGCTGAGCTGCGCGCCATCTCGGATCCCACGTACCTGGCCTTCAATGACCTGTTCTTTAACCTTAGCCTCGGGCTTGAACGCCTGCTCCCGCCGGGTGCTTATGTACACATCCTGGGCGATTGGGTAAGACAATCGGCCGCCTTGTAATAAGGGAATCCGTGGCCTATACTTTGCACCAGATCAAGCAGGCGCTCTCCCGCCTTGGGCACCCGGCCAGGCGCGGAGGCCAAGCCATCCCAAGTCAAACCCGTGAGCCGTCGCAACCCGCTGCTTGCCGCCCTCACCCTGCTGCTCTACGGCGCCACCGCGCTGGTCGTGCTGGTGGTCGTCGCCTGGTTCGCGGTGCCGGCGCTGATCCCTGGTTTTCTGCGCCCGGCCACGCTGCCGGCCCCGGGGCTGGTTGCCGGGCTGACCCTCGATCCCACCTCCACGGCGCCCATCACCTTCCCCACCCTGCCGCCCGAATGGACGATCACGCCGAGCCCGCCACCCTCCGCTACGCGCACGCCCGACCGCTTCCCCAGCCCCACGGCCAGCCTGGCTTTCGGAACAGCCGCCACTGAGCTGCCGAACCTCAACCGCACGGCCGAGTCTGGCAGCGACGCCCGCGTGGCTGCCGACGTCACTTTTCTACGCGTGCGCGCCTTGCCTGGGACGGCCGGCGACATTATCGGCAATCTGCCGGCCCTCACACCCGTGCGCATCATCGGCCGCACGCCCGAGGACGACTGGCTCGAGGTCATCGGCCCCGACGACCTGCGCGGCTGGGTCCAGGCTCAATTCCTGGACGTCTACATCAATCTTCTCTCCGTCCCAGTGACCGCCGGCGCTGTCCTGGACGCCACAGCTACCCAACTGGCCCCGGGCGAGGCGCGCGTGAAAGAGGCTGGCGGCAACCTGCGCCTGCGCCAAACACCGGGCACGGCCGGCGCTATCCTCACGCACCTGCCAGCCGGCCTGTCGCTCGACCTGGTCGGCCGAACTGCCGACAACGCCTGGCTCCAGGTTATCACCAGCGACAACCAACGCGGCTGGGTCATGACGCAGTTCGTAGATGTCTTTATCAGTCTCAATGGCCTGCCCGTAACAGGCACGGCTGTCGACGCCACGGCCGCGCCCCCCGCCCAGCCCGCCGCCGGCATACCGCCCGGCGCGCCGTCTACCCAGGTGGCGGCCGCGCCGACCAGCCCGCCCACACTCCCCCCGCCCACGGCACTGCCTCCGACACCGACGGCCACCCAACCGCCGCCCCCCACCGCCGCTCCGACCGAGCCGCCGGTGAGCGCTCCGCCGCTGCCCGGCGATCTGCTCTTTGGTGTCAGCGACCATGCCCGCGAGATCTACCTGGCGGGACAGACGCTCGGCAACCGCGCCAACGTCTTCGCCAAAGTCGGCGACAGCATCACGGTCTCGCCACAATTTCTCACGCCTTTCGGCTACGGCCAGTTCAACCTGCGCGATTACGAATACCTGGCCGAGGTGGTGAACTTCTACGGCAGCGGATGGGCGCGCACCGGCAATGCCTTCACCAACGTCTCCCTGGCCGCCAAGGGCGGCTGGTCGACCTTCTCGGTGCTGTCGGGCTCGCTCTCCGACAAGAGCTTCTGTGGCCCGGCTGAATCACCCTTAGTGTGCGAATACCGGCTGACCCGCCCGGCCGTGGCGCTGATCATGCTTGGCACCAATGACGTGTTCGGCACCCACGACGAGGCCTACCTGGCCAACCTGCGCCGGATCGTGGCCGACACCGTCGGCCGGGGCGTCCTGCCCGTTCTCAGCACCATCCCGCCCTTCTTGCGCGCCGGCTACGAAGCGCGCGCCGACCAACTCAACGCCCTCATCGTCGCGGTGGCCCAGGAGCACCAGGTCCCGGTGTGGAATTTCTGGGCTGCCCTCCAACCGCTGCCGAACCATGGCATGGGCAGCGACGGCGTCCATCCGGCCTGGGCCCCCAACGCCACCGACTTCACCCCCGAGAACCTGCAGTACGGCAGCACGGTCCGCAACCTGACTGCCCTGCTGGTGCTGGATGCCCTCTGGCGCCAGGTGATGTATTAGCGCGGCACCCCATTGCGCCGCTGGATGGACCGGCTCAGATCGTCGCCGACAAGGCACGCGCCCCGGCGCACTCACGAAAATCGGGTAAGATTCGCCTATGGCGCTTGTTTGGCGTTTCTGGCCCGTTCTCCTGCTGATCCTCGGGGCGGGGTGCAGCCCGGCTGCCCAGGGCCCCGCCGTCACCCTGGCGGTTGCGACGCGGACCCCCATTCCGACCCGCAACCCGCCCACCGCGACGCGCCTGCCGGCCTCTCTCACCTCGGCCGCGGCGGCGGGACCTTCGGCGACAGAGCCGCCGCGGCCCAGTCCCAGTCCCACGCTCACCCTGGCGCCCGCCGGTACGCTGGCGCCCGCCAGTACCCTGGCGCCCACCGCCGATCCTGCCCTGGCGGCTATCCTCAGCTACCTGGAGGCCCGCGCCGCGGCCGACGTCACCCGCGTTACCGACCTCTCCTGCACTGCCTGGAAGCCACAGGCGGTGACTGAAGCGGTCTCATTTCGCTCGATGAACGCCAAGCTGCAGGACGTTGCCTGTCAGGTGACTGGTACCGATGGCGACTTTACGCTGGTGAGGTGTGATGGGAAAATCATTACGACCTATGGTCCCGAGGCGCGCGAGTGGGACCTGTCCACCTTGCTCTACCAGGCCCTGCCCGAAGCCGGCGAGTGGAAGATGTGCGGGTATCAATGAGGAATAGCTGCCAATGACGACGATTGCCCTGCGCCGCGCCCTGAGCGCGGGCGTCTTGTTCGTGCTGCTGGCGCTGCCGCTGGAGGCCGCCGCCCAGAGCGGCGTGACCTTCACCCTGACGGTCAGAAGCGCCTTTGCCCGCTCCGCCCCCAGCATGGCCAGCCAGCGCGCTGCTTCGCTGTTCAAAGATCAGACCTATACCGTTAACGCCCGCAGCGCCGATGGCCTGTGGGTGCGGCTGAACTACACGGGCCTCTACACCGACGCGTGGGTACAAGCCGCTTTTGGCGTCCTCCAGGGCGACCTGGGCAGCGTGCCGGTCATCACCACCCCGGGAGGATCGGGCGCGCCGGCCGCGGTCCCGACGCCAGCTCCAGTCGAGGCGGCCGTGCCCGCCGCGGCCGGGCCGCCGGCCTATCAACCGCTAGACCTGCCCCCGGTGCCGGTCGTCGGCCAGACAGCCCGCGACATCTACCAGCGTGGCCTGGCCCTTGGCAACAATCCGAACGCCTTCTCCAAGGTCGGGGATTGCCAGTCAGTAGTGCCCTATTTCCTGGCCGCTTTTGATTACGGCCTTTACAACCTTGGCCCCTACGCCGCGCTGCAAGGCGCGATTGACCATTTTGCCGGGTCGTGGGCGCGCGAGAGCGTCGCCACCAACCGAGGCTTCAACGTGGCGACTGTCTT
>JADLEU010000417.1 GCA_020845955.1 Anaerolineales bacterium | reverse complement strand
TCAGGGCCGACCTGGTGCGCTGGATGGAAGACCACGACTACGAGTCGGTCAACCAGATGCGCGGCAGCATGAGCCAGCGCTCGTGCCCCCACCCGGCCGCCTTCGAGCGGGCCCACTACGTGCGGGCGGTTTCCACCTTCCGCCCGACCAACGGGTAGCTCTACTGGCGCGCTAGCCGCTCAGCATCGCCCAGGGCAGGTGGAAGACGGCCAGGTTGGCGCCAATCGGCACATCCGCAAGCAAGGCAGGCAGCACTTCCATGATCCGGTAGACCACGCTTGGCATCGGGTTCCTGGCCTGGTAGCGGCGATAGCGCACATAATCTACCCGGTCCGGCCCGATGCCTTTCAGTCAGCGGAAACTAGAGTCTATAATTAGGGTCCTATGGCTCGCGTCGCGCTCACCGGCGGGCGCGCCCCGGCCACGCTCGAACTGGCGCGGCTGCTGGCGCGCGCCGGGCACACTGTGTTCGTCGCCGAGAGCGCGCGCTGGCCGCTCACGCGCGGCGCGCCGGGCGTGGCAGGCAGCTGGCGCGTGCCGCCCCCGCGCCAAGACCCGGCCGGCTTCGTCGCGGCGCTCGAACGCCTGTTGAGCGCCGAGCGCATTGACTTACTCGTGCCCACCTGCGAAGAGCTGTTTTACGTGGCGCGGGCGCGCGACCAACTGGCCGCCCACTGCCGCGTGCTGTGCGCGCCACTAGAGGTGCTGCATGCGCTGCATCACAAGGGGCGCTTCGCCACGCTGGCCGCGCACTACGGCCTGGCCGCGCCCGAAACGCGCCTGCTCGCTAGCGCCGCCGACCTGCGCGCCGCCCTGGCGCGGCCGGGCGCCTGGGTGCTCAAGCCTGCCTACTCGCGTTTTGCGGCGCGCGCGCTGCTGCCGCCGCACGCGGCCCGCGCCCTAGCCCGCGTACAGCCGACGCCTGGCGCGCCCTGGGTGGCGCAGCGCTACGTGCGCGGGCGCGCCCTGTGCACCTACAGCGTCGCGCACGCCGGGCGGCTGGCCGCGCACGCCGCCTACCCGGTCACCTGGAGCGCCGGGCAGGGCGCGGCGATCTACTTTGAAGCCGAAGCGCACTCCGCCGCGCGCGCCTGGGTGGAGGCCTTCGTGGCGCAGGCCAACTTCAGCGGACAGATCGCCTTCGACTTCATCGAAGACGCGCAGGCCCGGCTGTGGGCGCTGGAGTGCAACCCGCGCCTCACTAGCGGCGTGCACCTGCTGGCCGCGCACCCCGGCTTTGCGGCGGCGCTGTGGGCAGTTGGCGCGCAGGTCGTCACGCCCCCAGCGGGCCCGCCGCGCATGCTGGCCGGCGCGCTGTGGCTGTATGGGTTGCGCAGCAGGCATGGATTGCGCGCCTGGCTGCGGGCGCTGCGCGCTGGGAAAGACGTCATCAGCGCGCCTGGCGACCGGGCAGCCGCGCTGCGGCAGTGGCTGGCGCTGGCCGAGTTCGGGCTGCGGGCAGCGCGCCTGGGCGTCAGCGCGCTGGCGGCCGCCACCGCCGACATTGAGTGGAACGGCGAATGACCGAAGCGCATATGGATCAAGGCTGGGCCGGCGTGCCGGTGCTGGTGACCGGCGCCACCGGCTTCATCGGCGGGGCGCTGGCGCGGCGGCTGCACGCAGCCGGCGCGCGCGTCACCGCGCAGGGCCGGCGCTCCGGCGCGACGCTGGAGGCGGCCGGGCTGCGCTTTGTGCGCGGCGACCTGGCCGAGCGCGCCGTGGCCGAGGCCGCCGCCGCGGGACAGGCCTACGTCTTTCACTGCGCCGCGCTGGCTGCGCCCTGGGGGCCGTACAAAGCTTTCTACCACGCCAACGTGCTTGCCACCGAGCGCCTCACCGCCGAACTGCGCGCCAACCTGGCAAGCGTCAGGCGCTTCGTGCACGTCTCCACGCCCAGCCTGTGCTTCAGCGACCAGCCGCGCCGCAACGTGCGCGAGAGCGACCCCCTGCCCGCCCGCCAGCTCACCGCCTACGCCGACACCAAGCGCCTGGCCGAGCAGGTGGTGGTCGAGGCCCAGGCGGCCGGCCTGCCCACCGTCCGGCTGCGGCCGCGCGCAGTCTTTGGCCCCGGCGACGCCACGCTCTTCCCGCGCTTGCTCCGGGCGCTGGCGCGCGGCCGGCTGCGCGTGATCGGCTCCGGCGACAATCTGGCCGACCTGACGTATATTGATAACGTGCTGGATGGCTTCTTGCTGGCGGCGCGCGTCCCGGCCGCCGTGGGCCGCGTTTACAATCTCACCAACGGCGAGCCACAGCCGCTCTGGCTGCTGATCGCCAAAGTCAGCGTGCTGCTCGGCTATCAGCCGCCGCGGGGCCGCCTGCCGCTGCGCGCCGCGCTGGCGCTGGCCTATTGGCTGCTCGGCGGCCGGCGCGAGCCGCCGCTCACGCGCTACAGCGTGCGCATGCTGGCCCTCGACGCCACGCTTGACCTGAGCGCCGCGCAGCGCGACCTGGGCTATGCCCCGCGTGTGAGCCTGGACGAGGGGCTGGCGCGCTTCTGCGCCTGGCAGCGGAAGCAGCCGCACCCATGACGACCGTGACCCTGACGCTCCTGGAAGCCGGGCACTGTGTCTTCCCAGAACACTTCACCCGTGGGCGCGGCGGGCTGAAGCTGGCGCGCTTGCCGGCCACCTTCGCGCTCATCGAACACCCCCGCGCCGGCCTGCTGCTGTTCGAGACCGGCTACGGCACGGCCTTCTTCAGGGCCACGCGCCGCTGGCCCAACCAGCTCTATGCGCGGCTGACGCCCGTCACGCTGCGCGAAGAACAGTTGGCCGTCCACCAATTGGCGCGGCGCGGGCTGCGCCCGGCCGACCTCTCGCGCCTGCTCATCAGCCACTTCCACGCCGACCACGTCAGCGCGCTCGGCGACTTCCCGGCGGCGCGCTTCAGCTATTGGCCGGAGGCCTGGGCGGCGGTGCGAGGCCGGCGCGGGCTGAACGCCCTCCGGGCTGCCTACCTGCCAGAGGTAATGCCCGCCGACTTCGAGGCCCGCGCCGCCCCGCTCGACCCGGCCGCGCTGCGCCCGCTGCCGCCGGAGTTCGCGCCCTTCCGGCACGGCGTAGACCTGTTCTGCGATGAGAGCGTGCTGGCGGTGCCGCTGCCCGGCCACGCCGTCGGCCAGCTTGGGCTGCTCGTGCGCCCCGCGGCCGCCGCGCCAGTGTTCTTGGTGGCCGATGCCTGCTGGCACAGCAGCGCCTTCCGCGAAGATCGGCCGCCGCACGCGCTCGCCAACCTGCTCTTTGCCGACGCGGCGCAGTACCGCGCCACGCTGCACGCCCTCCACGCGCTGCACACGCACAATCCAGCCGTGGAACTGGTGCCCGCCCACTGTGCCGAGGCTTGTGAACGCCATGTCGCCGCCGGCTGACGGCGCGCGCTGGGCAACGCTGACGCCCACGGCCGCGGCCGTCCACCAGGCCTGGCCCGCGCTCGCCGGCCACTGGTACATCGCCGCCACCGGCCGGGAGTTGCGTCGCCGCCCGCTGGCGCGCACCGTGCTCGGTCTGCCGCTGGCGCTCTTTCGATCCGCCGGGGGGCGGCCCGCCGCGCTGCTCGACCGTTGCCCGCACCGCAACGTGGCGCTGGCCGGCGGGCGCCTCGCCCGCGGCTGCCTGGCCTGCCCCTACCACGGCTGGCAGTTCGACGCGGCGGGCGCGTGCCGCACGCTGCCGGGCCTGCCGGAGGGCGCGCCGAGCGCCCAGGCCGCGCGCGCCACGCCGGCCTTTGCCACACTTGAGCAACAAGGCTTCGTGTGGGTCTATTTGGGCGACGACGCCCCCAGCAGCGGGCCGCCAGCCATCGCGCACCTGAGCGAACGCGGCTACACAAGCTTCAGCGGCGCGGCTGGCCTGCTCACCGCCGCCCTGCCCGACGCGCTGGAGAACTTCCTCGACGGATTACACACGCACTTCGTCCACGCCGGCCTCATCCGGCGCGAGGGCCACCGGCGCGAGGTGACCGTCACCGTGCGGCGCACAGCCGGCGGCGCGGCGGCCGAGTACCCCGAAGCGCCCAGCGGCTTTATTGCGCGGCTGTTCGGCGGCGGGCTAGACCGCGCCGTGGGTGCGTTCCGACTGCCGTGCGTCGCCGCTCTTGACTACTGGGCCGGCCCGCGCCTCAAGCTTGGCCTGACGCTCCACTTCACGCCCGTGGACGCCGCGCACGTGCGGTTGTTTGCCGTGGGCGTAGCCCCTGCCCCGGCGCTCGGGGGGCGGCTGGGCGAGCCGCTGCTCGTGGCCCTCATGCGGCTGGCGCTGCGGCAAGACGCCGCCATCCTCGCCGCCCAAGCCGCCAACCTGGCGCGCTTCGGCGGCCCGCGCTACGCCTACACGCCGCTCGACGTGCTCAGGCCGCACATTCAGCGCTTGCTGCGCCACGGCCCCAGCGCCGAGGGCCTCCCAGCGGAGCAGCGCGTTGCCATGCGTTTGTGAGGCCAGCCCAATGAGCGCCCTTGCCGGCCTGACTGTGCTGGCCGCCTACTTGCGCGCGCGCCACGGCCCCGGCGCGCGCGCCCGCACCCGCGCCGCGCTCGAAGCCTACCAGGCGCGCGCCGTCGAGCGCCATCTGCGCCGCGTGCTCCCGCGCTCGCCGTTCTACCGCCGCCGCTTCGCCGGGCAGGCCTGGGCCGCCGTGCCCCCCATCACCAAGCGCGACATGCTGGCGCACTTCGACGAATTGAACACCGCCGGCGCGCGCTACGCCGAGGCCGTGGCGCTGGCCGAGCGCGCCGAACAAAGCCGCGACTTTTCGCCCACGCTGCGCGGACTGACCGTAGGGTTGTCGTCGGGCACCTCCGGCGCACGCGGGCTGTTCCTGGTCTCGCCCGCCGAGCGCGCGGCCTGGGCGGGGGCGGCGTTGGCGCGCGTGCTGCCGAGCGGGCGGCTGACGGCGCAGCGCGTGGCCTTCTTTCTACGCGCCAACAGCAACTTGTATACCAGCGTGCGCTCGCGCCTCATCCGCTTTGCCTACTTCGATCTGCTCGACCCGCTGCCCGCGCACGTGGCGCGCCTCAACGCTTTCCGGCCCAGCCTGCTGGTTGGCCCACCCGCGCTGCTGGCGCTGCTGGCCCACGAGGCGCGCGCCAGCCGCCTGACCATCGCGCCGCGCAAGGTCGTGGCCGTGGCCGAGGTGCTCGACCCGCTCGACGCCGCCGCCATCGCGGCGCAGTTCGGTGGGCCGCTGCATCAAGTCTATCAGGCGACGGAAGGCTTTCTCGGCGCCACCTGCGAGAGCGGCACGCTGCACCTCAACGAAGACCTGCTGGTCGTGCAGCCCGATTGGCTGGACGAAGGCGCGGGCAAGTTCGCCCCCATCCTGACCGACTTTCACCGCCTGACGCAGCCCATCCTGCGCTACCGGCTCGACGACATCCTGACCGTGCGCGCCACGCCCTGCCCATGCGGCTCGCCGCGCCGCGCGCTGGCGGCCGTGGAGGGCCGCTGCGACGACATCTTCTACTTCCCAGCCGCATCTGGCAGCGGCTGGGCGCTGGTCTTCCCCGACTTCATTCGTCAGGCGGTCTGCGCGGGGGGCGGTCCGGATCTCGAAGGCTATACTGCCACGCAAACCGGCCCCGGCCGGATGGAGATCGCGCTGGCCGTGCCGGCGGCCGCCCGCGCCGAGGCCGAGGCTGACATCAGCGCGGCGCTGGCCGCCCTATGCACGCGCGTCGGCGCAGTCGCGCCCCAGGTGGCCTACCGCGCCGGCGGCGCGCCCGTGCTCGGCCCACGCAAGTTCAAGCGCGTGACGCGCCAGATGCCCGCCCCCCAGGGCGCATGAAACCCGCCGGCGGTTCGCGCCCCAACCCCTTCACCTGGCTGCGGCTGTTAGCCCTGCCCGCGCTGTGGGCGCTGGCCCTGGCCGGGCAAGACGCCTGGCTCGGCGTGAGCCTGGCTGCCGCCGTCCTCAGCGACGTGCTCGATGGCTGGCTGGCGCGGCGCGACCCGCGCTACGCCGCCGGCGACCTCGACGCATTGGCCGACAAGACGCTGGCGTTCTCGGTCGCCGGGTGGCTGGCGCTGCGGCGGCCCGCCCTCTGGCGCGAGCATGCCGCCCTGCTCATCTTCGCAGCCGTGCTCTACGCCGGAGTGCTGCTCCACAGCTGGCTCAAGTTCGGCCGCCTCTCCACGCTGCACCTGCATTCGGGCAAACTGGGCGGTGGGCTGCAAGCCGCCTTCGCGCTGCACGCGCTGTTCAGCGGCGGCTACAGCCCGCTGCTGTTCTACCTCGCCCTGGGCAGCTTCTGCCTGGCCGCCGCCGAAGAACTGCTCATCCTCCTGACACACGCCAGCCTCGACCCAGAACAGGTGCGCTCGCTGTGGCCTTGGCTGCGCGCAGCCAGAGGCCGGCGGCGCTCACCATGACCGCCGCGCTGAGGGCGCGCCTGAGCGCCCGGCGCGGACCGTGGCTGGCCGCGCTCCTGGCCGTCACCCTGGCCTTGCCCGCCGTCGCTACCGGCCGCCAGTTAGACGATGACCTACTCTTCACCACGCTGCGCGCCGCCCCCAACGCGCCCGCTGCCCTTAATGGCCTCTTCGTCCTCATGGACGGCGACGCCCAGCAGGCCGAAATGCAAATGGCGCGCGGCTTCTTCCCCTGGTGGGCGCTCCCCAGCGCGCAGGTGGCCTTCTGGCGGCCGGTTGCGGCGCTGACCCATTGGCTCGATCTGCGCCTGTGGCCCGCCGCGCCGGCGCTGATGCACGCGCACAGCCTGCTTTACCTTGGGCTGCTGGTCGCAGCGGCGGCGGCGCTTTATCGCCGCGTGATGGCCGGCTGGCGGGGGACCGCGGGCAGCGCGGCGCTCGCGGCGCTGCTCTACGCCGTAGACGACGCCCACGGCTTTGGCGCGGCCTGGTTGGCGAACCGCAACGGCCTCCTCGCGGCGCTCGGCGTGGTCCTCGCCCTCCACGCCCATCTGCGTTGGCGGCGCGCCGGCTGGCAGCCGGGCGCGTGGCTCAGCCCCACCCTGCTCGCCTTCGCGCTCCTCTGCAACGAGGGCGCGGCGGCGGCGCTGGGCTATTGGCTGGCGGAAGCCGCGTTCCTGGAAACCGGGCCGTGGCAGCGGCGCGCGCTGGGCCTGTTGCCCGCCCTGGCCGTCAGCGCGTTCTGGCGCTTCGCCTACGCCGCGCAAGGCTACGGTCAATGGGGCACAAACTATGTAGACCCGACCCGCGAGCCGCTGGCCTTCGCGCGGGCATTGTTCGCGCACGGGCCGGGCCTGTTGCTCGGCCAATGGCTGCTGCCGCCCGCCGAGGTTGCGCCGTTCCTCAGCGGCGCGGCCCAGGCCGGGCTGTGGTTCTTCGCCGTGCTCGTGCTCTTCGGCCTGGCCGTCTGGCTCTGGCCGGTGGTCGCGCATAGCGCCACGGCGCGGTTCTGGGGCGTGGGCAGCCTGCTCGCGGCGGCCCTGCCAGCGGGCGGCGCGCTGCCGGCCAACCGCTTGCTCTTCATCGTTGGCTTGGGTTCCTTTGGCCTGTTGGGCGAGGCGCTGGCCGCGCACCCAAACACCCACGCCTGGCGGCGCGCCGCCCGCGGGGTAATGATCGGGGTGCATCTGATCGTCGCGCCGCTGCTGCTGCCGCTCACCGCCTACAGCCCGGCGATTCTGGGCGGGCTGGCCCAAGCCAGCGCCAGGCTGCCCGCCGGCCCGGCGCTCCTCGAGCAGAGCGTCATCGTCGTCAACGCGCCCAGCTTCGCCCACGCCACCTATCTGCCGCTGCTGCGCGAGGCACACGGCCTGCCCGTCCCGGCCCGCGTGCGCGGCCTGGCAAGCGGCCTGGGCGCGCTGACCGTCACGCGCCCAGACGCCACCAGCTTAACGCTCACGCCCGCGCTGGGTTTCCTCACCGGCTTCGATGGCGTCTTTCGCGGTCCGGCCCACCCACTGGCGCTGGGGACCGTGATCAACCTGGGCGACCTGCAGGTCACGGTGCTGGCCCTCACGCCCAACGGCCGCCCCGCCACCGCCGCCTTTCACTTCGCGCGCCCGCTGGAAGACCCGGCCTACCGCTGGGTCATCTGGCAGGCCCACGACTACGCGCCCTGGTCGCCGCCCGCCGTGGGCCAGGCCGTCACGCTGCCCGCGCTGCTCACAGGCCCACCATGAGCGTCCCGGTTGACCTGTACAGCGCGACCGACGTAGGCCTGGTCTCCTGGCCCAACACCCCAGAAGGCGACGAGGCCCGGCGCTACCTGGCGCCGCTGCTGCGCGACGGCCCCACCCGCTACGTGCGCAATGCCGACACCCAGGTCTACGCGCTGCGCGTAGATAACGCCCTGATCGTCCCGGCCACGGCTGGCGCGTTCAACCCCGCCAACAGCTACGTTGTCTCGCCCTACGCGCACTACATCACCTACGGGCAGGAAGAGTTCGCCACGCTCAAGAACCCGCCGGCCGAGGCGCTGCTGCGGTTGCTCTTCCGGCCCCTGGCCGCCTGGTTTCGACGGGCGCAGTTCGACCACGCCGTGCTGGCGAACAACTGGCTGCTCTCGACCAACCTGCCGCCCAGCGGCCTGAGCGAGGCGCGCGTGTCGGCCCTGCTGCGGGCGCTGGCCGCGGCCTTCCCCGACCGCGCCGTAATCTTTCGCTCGGTAGACCGGCGCGGCGCGCCCGCCCTGACCGAGGCGCTCAGCTCAGCCGGCGCGGCGCTGATCTTCAGCCGGCAGGTGTACTATCAAGACGTGGCCCAGCGCGCGGTGCAGCGCCGCGACGAGTTTCGCGCCGACCTGCGCTTGCTGCGCCGCCGTCTCAGCGCCGATCTTGCGCGCCCCACGCCGTACACGGTGCTCACCGCCGCCGACCTCCAACCCGGCGACGCCGAGCGCCTCGCGGCGCTCTACGCCGACCTGTACTTGCGCAAATACTCGCGTTACAACCCGCAGTTCACCCCCGATTTTCTGCGGCTGGCGCTGGCCGAGCGGCTGCTGACGATTAAGGCGTTGGCCCACGCCGGGCGCATTGACGCGGTGCTGGGCTACGTCACCCGCGGCGCGTACATCACCGCGCCGCTCTTCGGCTACGACACAGCCCTGCCCAAGCAGGTCGGTCTCTACCGCATGCTCACCGCGCTCACCTCGCTCGACGCGCTGACCCTGGGCAAACAGGTGCACTTCAGCGCCGGGGTCGGCCCATTCAAACGGCTGCGCGGAGGGCAGGCGACCATCGAGTACAATGCCGTGTACACTGCCCACCTGCCCGCCTGGCGGCGCAGACCGTGGCGCTTTTTGCAGACGCTGCTGGAGCGGGTGGCGGTTCCAATCATTCAAAGGTCTGGATTCTGACATGGCGTTCGCGCAGCGGATACCCCTCAAAATCATCGGCCTGGGCCGCTATCTGCCGGAGCGCGTGGTGCCCAGCCGCGAGGTCGAGGCGCTGTGCGGGCTGCCGCCCGGCTGGATCGAGCGGCGCAGCGGCGTGCGTGAGCGGCGCTGGGCAACCACCGAAACCAGTTCCTACATGGGCGCGCAGGCCGCGCGCGAGGCGCTGGCCGAAGCCGGCCTGGTCCCCACCGACCTCGACCTGATCCTCAACGCCAGCGGCACGCCCGAACAGGCCATCCCCGACGGCGGCCCGCTCATCCAGCGCCAGCTTGGGCTGGGCGAATCGGGCATCGCCGCCCTGAGCGTGCACGCCACCTGCCTCAGCTTCCTGGCCGCGCTCGACCTGAGCGCCAACCTGCTCGCCACCGGGCGCTACCGCCGCATCCTCATCGTCACCGCCGAGATCGGCTCGGTCGGCATCAACTTCAAAGAACCAGAGAGCGCGTCGCTCATCGGCGACGCGGCCGCGGCGACGGTCGTCACGCGCCCGGCGGCCGGCGCAGCCTCGGCCGTGCTGGCGGCGCATTTCGAGACCTACGGCGCGGGCGCCGACCACACCGCCATCCCGGGGGCCGGGTCGCGCCGTCACCCCAACCATCCCAACACGCGCCCCGAGGACAACCTGTTCCACATGAACGGGCCGGAGGTGCTGCGCCTGGCGTTGGCGCACAGTGCGCCCTTTCTCGAGCGGCTGCGGCCAGGGCTTTCTAAGGGGCTGGGCGCGATAAAGTTGGTGGTACCGCACCAGCCTAGCAAGGCCGGGCTGCGCGCCATGCGGCTCTTCGGCTGGCCCGCCGCGCAGATCGTCACGACGCTCGACCGGCTGGGCAACTGCGTGGCCGCCTCGCTGCCCGCCACGCTCTACGAGGCGGTGCGCGGCGGGCGTCTCCAGCGCGGCGACGAGCTGCTGCTGGTTGGCACCGGCGCCGGGCTGTCGCTCGGCGGCCTGATCCTAAAGTTCTAGCGAGGCAGCGCTGTGGTCCCTGATTCGCGCAGGCACTGCACAAAGCCCGGCAGAGGCAACGTCACAATGGCGCAAGAGGCCACGTTGCGAACCTGCTTGGAATCCGCCGCCGGGGTCAAGCCGGTGGCAATTAGCCTGCGCGCCGCCGTCGGGTTCCAATGGCGCGCCCTGTTCGCGCATTAGGCTGCCTCGGCCACGCCGCGCCAGACGCGCTCGTCGTAGGCCGGCAGATCGCAGCGCAGCGCGCCGTCGGCGCGGTAGCCCAGGGCATACCCGGCCTGCATCAGTTGGTGGATTTCGCTGGTGCC
>JADLEU010000416.1 GCA_020845955.1 Anaerolineales bacterium | reverse complement strand
TCGGCACTCCAGGCCAACTGCGACACGATCTGGTTATTGGCCCCGGCAACCATCACGCCTCCTCGTCCAGCGCCACCCCGTAGTCGCGCAGCGCACTCTCGCGCGAGACCTTGCCGTCACGCACGTCTCGCCGCAGCCTGGCCGGGTCGCGCTCTGCCGGATCACCGTAGCCGCCTGCGCCCGGCAGGCGCAGCGAAACGACGTCTCCAGCGGTAAGCTGGTCGAGGCCTTTGGACTTCATAAGGCGCTCGCCCGGCGTGCCTGGGTTGAGCACGAATAGCCCTCTGGCGCCGTCCCGGCCGCCAAACAGGCCAAACGGCGCAAAGCGCTGGCGGTCGCCGTAGCGGGCCCAGGTCACGCCGTCGATGAGGACGCGAATGTCGCGGCGCACGGCGAGCGCCCCGCGATATTTCCCGGGCCCACCCGAGTCGGGGATCAGTTCGTAGCGCTCCACCCGCACCGGGTATTCCAACTCCACCGCTTCCACGGGCGTGTTCTTGAAGCGCGCCAGGTGCGAGTCCTGGCCGTCGCGGCCATCCTTGGTAGGCCGCGCGCCGGCCCCGCCTCCCTGGATGTCAATGTAGACAAAGCGCTTGCTCGTGCCAGGATAGTAGCCCGAGAACCCGCAGTTGGTGATATTGCCGTGCGAGCCGGCCATCACGCGTTCGGGCAAAGCTGGGGCCATGGCGCGGAACACGGCTTCCGTGATTTTCTGCACCGTGTTCGTGCGCGCGCCCACCGCGGCCGGCATCGTCGGGTTGACGATCGTGCCGGTCTCGGCCTCGATCGTAAACGGGCGATAACAGCCTGAATTGGGCGGAACATGGGGATCCACAATGGCGATCAGGGCGTAATACACTGCCGCATACACCGTCGCCAGCGGGCAATTGACGTTGCCGCGCACCTGCCGGGCCGTCCCCGCGAAATCGACCACGGCGCTGTCGCCGCGCTTGTGAATGTTGACCTGCAGCGGGATAGGGTCGTCGGTGACGCCGTCATCGTCCACCCAGTCGCGGCCGGTGTAGTCACCATCGGGCAGGGCGCTCAGGCCGGCGCGCAGGCGCGCCTCGGAGCCGTCCAGCAGCATGCTCAGGCATGTCTGCACGACGGCCGCGCTGTACTTGCGCACAATCTCCTTCATACGCCGCACGCCGACAAAATTGGCTGATGCCTGGGCGCGAATATCACCCAGAGTCTTGTCGGGCACGCGGATGTTGTTGGCCAGAATGCCAAACAGCTCGCGGTCTTCGCGCCCGCGTTTGTACAGCTTGACAAACGGCAGGCGTAATCCCTCCAGGTAGATCTCCGTCAGGCCGCCGGCGGTGCCGCCGGGGGCCGCTCCGCCCATGTCGCTGTGGTGGGCGATGCTCCCGACGAAGCCGACCAGCCGCCGGTTGAGCTTCACCGGGGCAAAGGTCACCAGGTCCATCACGTGCTGGCCGCCGGCATAGGGATCGTTGAAGGCGATCACGTCGCCGTCGTCCAGTTCATCGTCGGTATAGCGCTGCCGCAAGGCGCGGATGCCCAACTCAAAGCCGGTCAGCAGCATAGGGGCATGGTGGGCCTGGGCTACCGTCTGGCCGTTCCGGTCGAAAACAGCACAAGAGATGTCCTTGATCTCTTTGATCACCGTCGAGCGGGCAGTGCGAACCAGGGTGTAGCCCATCTCGTCCGCGATCTGCTCCATCGCATAGCGCAGCACCTGCATGGTAATGCCATCGGCCTTGTACGTCACCGAGACCTCCTCAACCTGGCTGGGCGACAGCCCGGCGCTGCCGGGCTGTCCGGCGGCCGTTGCTGGCCGAGCGCAACTGGCGGGGCATGGATCGAGCGCGCCGGGCGCCCACCTCAATGACCAGGTTGCCATAGGCATCGACGCTGCCTGCGCAGCCGGGCGGGACGACGATCGTCGAGGTCGCTTCTTCAATCAGGCACGGGCCGCGGCAGGCCTGGCCCGCGCGCAGCGCCTCGCGCTGGTAGACCCTTGTCACCATGAAGCCGTCCTGTGCGGGGAAGTACACCGGGCGCTCGCTCTTGGGCAGGGGCCGGCCGCGCACCGCGCGCTGCGCGGGAAGCCTCAGCTCGGGCGCCTTGCCAATCGCGGCCAGCCGGACGCTGACAAACTCTACCGGCTCGCTGGGCTGGCCGTAAGCGTAGATGCGCCCGTGCAGCTGGTGGAACCCGCTGATTGTGCCGGCCACCTCGGCTTTGGTGAGCTGCCGCCCGGCCTTGCGCACCGGCACACTCAGCTCGTAGGATTGGCCTTCGTAGCGCAAGTCGGCGCTTCGCTCAATGACTACACGGTCGGGTGGGACGTGCTCGGCCGCGAGCTGCCGGCGCGCCTCACCTTCCATGCGGTTGAAGGCGGCCGTAAGCACGCTCGGGGTGGCCCGGTTCTGCGGCAGCGCCACTGTTGCCACGTAGTCGTGGCGCAGATCCGAGGCGACCGCGCCCAGGGCCGAAAACACGGAGCAGAAGGGCGGCACGATCACGCGCCGCATGCCCAGCTCCTGGGCGAGCTCGACCGCGTGCAGCGGCCCGGCGCCGCCGAACGCCAGCAGCGAGAACTCCCGCAGGTCGTAGCCCTTTTGAGTCGAGTTGGCGCTGATCGCCCGCACCATGTTGGCATTGACCACGCGCACGATCCCGGCGGCGGCCGCCTCCACCGACAGTCCCAGGGGCCCAGCAACGTGTTGGGCGATGGCCTGCCGGGCGGCAGCGACTTGCAGTTCCATTTCGGCGCCGAGGAAGTAATCGGGGTTCAGCCGCCCCAGGACGAGATTGGCATCGGTGACTGCCGGTCGGAGGCCGCCGCGGCCATAACAGGCCGGCCCAGGGTCGGCGCCGGCCGACTCTGGGCCGACGTTCAAGGCGCCGCCGGCATCGACCCAGGCCAGCGAGCCCCCGCCGGCGCCGATGCCTTCCACGTCGATCATCGGCATTTTCACCGGGTACCCCTCGAACTCGCCCTCGGCCTTGACGCGCGGCCGGCCATCCACAATCAGGCCGACATCAAAACTCGTGCCCCCCATATCGACGCCGACGACTTTGTCATCGCCCGTCAGGCGCCCGAACAGCGCCGTAGCCAGGGCGCCGCCGGCCGGCCCAGAGTTGACCATGTTCACGGCGCGCTGGCGGCCCGCCTCGGCTGTCAGTGCCCCGCCCGAGGTCTGCATGATACGCAAATCAACGGGACCATATTTCTCGGCCAGGCGGGCCGACAGGCTGTCGAGGTAGCGCCGCGTGATCGGCAGAAGATAGGCATTGAGGACGGTTGTAGACGTTCGCTCGAATTCGCGAAACTCGGGTGCGACCCGGCATGAGAGAGAGACCGGCGCCTCCGGGCATAGCGCCTGGCACAATTCGGCCAGGGCGTGCTCGTGCGCGGGGTTCCGGAATGAAAACAGCAGGCAGATGGCAATCGCCTCCACGCCCTCGGCCCGCAGCCTCTCGACGGCGCGCCGCGCGGAAGCGGCCTCCAGCGGACGCACCACGGTCCCATCCGCGCCGATGCGCTCGGCCACTTCCAGCCGCAAGTAGCGTGGCACCAGCGGCTCCGGCAAATCGACGTTGATGTCGTACAGGCCGGCGTCGGGGCGCTCGATCCGGGCAATCTCGAGCACGTCGCGGAAACCCTCTGTGGTGATCAGCCCCACCCGCGCGCCCTTGCGCTCGATCAGGGCGTTGGTGCCGATAGTGGTGCCGTGGGCGATATAGTCCACCTGCGCCATGTTGGCGCCGGCCAGGTTGAGGATCTTCTCGATGCCGGTCAGCACGCCGTCGGCCGGGTTCCTGGGCGTGGTCAGTGTCTTGGTGTAGTGGATCCGCTTGTCGTGGTCGTCGATCAGCACCAAGTCTGTAAACGTGCCGCCGACGTCAATGCCGAGCCGCATGGCCACCTCCGCTCCACCGCCGGTCAACCGCGCGGCGTCCTAGATGACTCCCGACTGGCGCAACTGGACTAATTCCTGCGAGCCGCGGCCCAGCAGGCTGCCAAAGACCAGGTCATTGTGCTCACCCAGGCGCGGCGGAAACGCCAACTCGGCCAGATCGTCGCCGCCCACCTCGGCCAGCGGCGGCAGGACGACCTCCAGCCCGGTGCGCGGGTCGCGGGCCCGGGTGAGGGCGGCGCCCAGCAGCGGGTCGGCCAAGACCTCCGCCAGGGTGTTGACCGGCGCAACCGGCACGCTCACGCCCGCCAGGGCAGCGGCCAGCTCAGCCGTCGTCAGGCGCGCGACGCATTGTGCCAGCCGCTCGTTCAGCCGCTCCAAGTCGTCGATACGCCCCGCATTGCGCTGGTAGGCGGGGTCGGCCAAGCTTTCAAAACCCGGGAGGCACGTCAGGGCGTCCCACTGCCGGTCGTTTCCAACAGCAATGTAAACGTAACCATCGCGGGTGGGGTAGACCGAGACCGGCGCGAAGTACTGGTGGGTGTTGCCCCGGCGCACCGGCGCCTCGCCCAGTCCCGCCAGCATGTAGGGGCTTACCATCCAACTTGCAGCGGAATGGAACAAGGAGAGGTCCAGCCGGCAGCCCGCGCCCGTCAGCGCGCGGCGGTACAACGCCTTCATCAGGGCGCCGAAGGCGTGTTCGCCGGCGCCCAGGTCCACCATCGGCAGCCCAAAGACCTGGGGTGGCCGGTCGGGATCGCCGGTCAGCGCCATCCAACCCGCCCTTGCCTGCAGTACCGGATCGTAGGCGGCTTCATCACACTCTGGCCCAAAACCGGTGATGCCCAACCAGATCAGACCGGGCGCCAGCGCGCTGAGCGTTTCATAGTCAATGCCCAGCCGAGCGTAGCTGGACGGCCGGTTGTTGGTCGCGAAGACGTCGATCGACAGCCGGGCGATGAGCTCGTGCAGCAGGGCACGGCCCTCGGACATGGCCAGGTTGAGGGTGATAGACTGCTTGCCGCAATTGTTGGGCAAGAAGTAGCTGGCCATCGCGTCTTCCCCCAGCAGATCGCGCCCGACGTGCCGGTTAGGGTCGCCGCGGCCCGGCGGCTCCACGCGGATGACGCGGGCGCCTTCCCGGGCCAGGCGCTGAGTGAGGAAGGGCAGTGTGGTCGCCTGTTCTAGGGATAGGACGGTGAGGTTCGAGAGCGGCGGCATGGTTCAGCCGGTCAGCGCCCAATGCAGCGAGAGGTTGCCGGCGCGCTGCCGCGGCCTTTCGCGTGAGGCTGGCGGGGCCGCAGTGGTCGCGCGGCACGGCGCGGCCTCGCCGGCAGCGCGCAGCCGTGCCAGCCCTGCTTCAGGCAGGCCGCCGGAGACTATGATCTTGGACGTAGACATGGGCGCTCGCCTGCTCGCGCTTGGGCGGCTCACAGCCGCACCGGCTCTCGGAACACGCCGAACACGGACTTTAGGCTGTGTGTAATCTCGCCCAGCGTGGCGTAGGCGCGCACAGCCTGCAGAGTGGCCGGCATAATGTTCTGCCCGTTGACCGCCGCCTCGCGCACCTGCGCCAACGCCGCTGTCACGGCCGCGGTGTCGCGGCCGCTGCGCACAGCCTGCAGCCGCCGGATCGCCTCCTCAGCCTGCTCGGGGCGATATTCGTGCAGCGCCACGACCGGCGGTTCTTCTTCCTGGCGATAGCGGTTGACGCCGATTTTGGGGATGGCGCCGCTCTGCAGTCCTTGTTCGACCTGCCAGGCCTGATGGGCCACTTCGCGCTGCACGGCGCCGGAACGCACGGCCGCGACAATCCCGCCCATTTCGCCGTCCACGCGCTTCATCTCGGCCAGGATGCGGCGCTCCATCTCGCTCGTCAGCCACTCCACGTAGTACGAGCCACCGAGCGGATCCACCGTGTCGCACAGCCCCATCTCGTCCATGAGCAGCTGCATGGTGCGCAGCGAGAGCAGGGCGGCCTTCTCGCTGGGGATGGTGTAGGCCTCGTCGTAAGAGCACAGCGCCATGGTCTGCGCGCCCGACAGAGCCGAGATCAAGGCGTAATAGGCGCCGCGGACGATGTTGTTTTCGGGCTGCTCAATCGTCAGCCCGCCGCCCCCGCCGCCCGCGATCATCTTCATCTGCAGGCTGCCCGGTTTCTGGGCGCCGAACTCATCCCGCAGCAGACGGGCCCACAACCGGCGCGCCGCCCGGAATTTTGCGACCTGCTCGAACAAGTTGCCAAAGATGTCGAAGTTGAAGGACAGGCGCTCGGCAAATTCGTCCACGCCCAGGCCGCGACGCAGGCCTTCGGCCAGGTAGGCGCGCGCGATGCAGAAGGCGTAGGCGATTTCCTGGACCGGGTTGGCGCCCGACTCGCGGATGTGATAGCCGCACACGCTGACCGGGTAGTACTTGGGGGCGTAGCGGGCGCAATATTCGATTGTATCGCCGATCAGGCGCAGGCCGTGCTCCACTGGAAAGATCCAGGCGCCCCGGCCGATATATTCCTTGAGGATGTCGTTCTGGGCCGTCCCGCGCACCTGGGCCAGCGTCAGGCCGCGCTTCTCGGCCATCGCGAAATACATGGCCATAACGGGCGCTGCCACGGCATTGATCGTCAACGACACGCTGATCTTATCAATAGGGATGCTGTCAAAGGCCACCTCCAGATCGGCCAGGCTGTCCACGGCCATGCCCACGCGGCCCACCTCACCTTCGGCCAGCGGGTCGTCCGAGTCCAGGCCCATCTGCGTGGGAAGATCGAAAGCCACGTTCAGGGCATTTTGACCATGATCCAAGAGGAACTTGAAGCGCGAATTGGTCTCGCCCGGCGTTCCGAAGCCGGCATACTGGCGCATGGTCCATGGGCGGGCGCGGTACATCAGCGGATGAATGCCGCGTGTGAACGGAAACTCGCCTGGCTGCCCAATGTCTCCGGTCGGATCGATTCCGGCCAGTGCCTCGGGTCCATAGACCGGGTTAATGGGGATGCCGGATTCCAGGATCACATCATTCACGGTCGCTGCCATACTAGTCCGCTCTCCTCTCGCCCGCCGGCGCCCGCCGCGCCGGCGCGCCTTACGCGGCGAGGTGGTGGGCCGCCTCAACCCGTTGGCGGATGAAGTCCGCGATCGCCTCGAAGCGGCTGCCGGTTGGGAAAATGCCGTGCACGCCCGCCGCCTCCAGAGCGGGAACGTCGCGCGCCGGGATGTTGCCGCCGAACAGCACCAGCTTGTCCTCCAGCCCGGCCGCCCGCAACCCCTCCATCAGCCGGCGCGCGATTGGCACGTGGGCGCCTGACAGGACAGACAGCCCAATAGCAGCCGCGTCCTCCTGATCGGCCGCTTCGATGATCTGCTCGACCGTCTGGTGCAGGCCGGTGTAGATGACCTCGAAACCGGCGTCGCGCAGCGCCAGCGCCACCACCTTGGCTCCTCGGTCGTGGCCGTCGAGGCCCGGCTTGGCGATCAGCACGCGGATGGGTCTTGGCATCGGTCCCTCGCCGTTCACGTCGGAAAGTGCCGCCGCAGCTCTGAGGCATACTCGCGGCCCAGCGTCTCGGCGTTGGCCCGCAGCCAGTCCCCCAGGCGGCCCTGGCCTCGTGGCGGCTCGGCCGAGACCAAGGTGTCCGCCATCAGCCCGGCGACTTCGTCGCGCGTGAGCATCACGTCTCCCACGCTCAACCCAATCAGGCTGGCGGCGGCCAGCGCCAGGGCCGGAGGCATGTGCACCAGCCGCGCCCGGCTGCTCACGGCGCCGGCGATCAGCCACACCAACTCGTCAAACGTAAAGGTGTCCGGCCCCGCGGCGTCGAGCTCGACATTGGCGGCCGTGTCGCCCGCTTCGACCGCGATGGCGGCGACGTCCTCGGCCGCGATCGGCTGAAGCCGGTAGCGACCGTCGCCCGGAACGGCAAATAACGGGAAGCGCCGCAGCAGCCAGGCGATGTTGTTGATCAGGATGTCGCCCAGGCCGAAGATGAGCGTCGGCCGCACGATGGCGTACGACAGTTTCGACCGGCGGACGGCGTCCTCCAGCTCGGCCTTGCCGCGGAAGTACGGCAGGTGCGGGGCGGCCGAGGCATTACTGACGCTGATGTGGACGAGGCGCCGCACGCCTGCCGCCTCCGCGGCCTGGATCAGCCGGCGCGTGTTGGCGACCGCTTGCTCAAAGGTCGTCCCGCCGCGCGCGAAGCGCACCCAGTAGGTGTTGTACAGGGTCGTCGCCCCGGCCAGGGTGCTCCGCAGGGCGTCGGGCCGGTCGAAGTCGAACGGCGCGATGCGGAGGCGCGACCCAAACGGGTTGGGGCGGTCGGGATGCGCCACAAGCGTGGTGACCTGGGCGCCGCGCGCCAGCAGGCGCCGCGTGATGTAGCGCCCGGTGTAGCCCAGCGCGCCGGTCACCACAACCTGCTCGGCCGGCATCAACCGGCCTTTACCAACGCCACCACCGCGGCCGTTCCGCCGGCCGCGCAGCCGGTGAACAGGCCGTAACCCCCGCCCCGCCGGGCCAACGCCTCGATGCGCACCTCGATGCCGGGAGCGCGGCTCTGTTCGGCCTCGTCGCCCGGGCCAAGCGGGTTAGGGTAGAGCAAAAGCCATGACACCTGCCTCACATCCCTACGGTCAACCCGCCGTCGACCCACAGCACCTGCCCGGTGAGGTAACTGGCTTCGTCACTCGCCAGGAAGACGTGGACGGCCGCAATCTCGTCGGGCTCAGCCATGCGCTTGAATGGGATGCGCTCCAGCCACCCGGCAATGACGCTGTCGGGGACGGCGTCCGTCATGCGCGTCTTGACGCCGCCTGGCGCCACGCAGTTGACGGCGATGT
>JADLEU010000415.1 GCA_020845955.1 Anaerolineales bacterium | reverse complement strand
GGGCCGCCGCGCCGCTGCCGGTGGTGATGCCGCCGCGCCCGCCCGGCTTCTGCACGGGCTGCCCAGAGCGCCCGCTGTTCACCGCGCTGAAACTGCTGCAGCGCGAGCGCGGGCCGCTGCACGTCGCGATGGACATCGGCTGCAACACCTTCGCCACGCTGCCGCCCTTTGACCTCGGCAGCACGGTGCTGGGCTACGGCATGAGCCTGGCCAGCGGCAGCGTGGTGGGCCCGGCGCTGAGCCAGCCCGCGCTGGTCGTGATGGGCGACGGGGGCTTCTGGCACAACGGGCTGATTACCGGCGCGCTCAACGCGCACTGGAACGGCCACGACGCCGTGCTGATCATTATCGAGAACGGCTACGCCTCCGCCACCGGCCAGCAGCACCTCCCGTCTACCGGCTCGACCCCGTGGGGCCGGCCGGCGCGCATTTCGATCGAGGCGGCGCTGCGGGGCATCGGCATAGACTGGATCCGGCGCGTGAAGGCGTACGAGGTGGAAGCGACGCTGGGCGTGCTGCGCGAAGCGCTCGACGCGCGCGGCCCGCGCCTGCGCGTGGTGATCAGCGACGAGGAGTGCATGCTCGCGCGCCAGCGGCGCGAACGCATCGCCGCCCAGCGCGCCGAGCAAGCCGGCCGCAGCGTGCGCGTGGCGCGCTTCGGCGTGGATGCCGAGGTGTGCACCGGCGACCACGCCTGCATGCGCCTGAGTGGCTGCCCGTCGCTGACGATGCGCGACGCGCGCGACCCGCTCAAGGATGGCCCAACGGCCTACGTGGATGAGAACTGCCTGGCCTGCGGGCTGTGCGGCGAAGCTGCCCACGCCGCGCGCCTGTGCCCGTCGTTCTACCGGGCCGAGCGCCTCGCCAATCCCAAGCCGTGGCAGCGGCTCGGCGCGCGGCTGAACGAGCGCTGGCTGAGCTGGTTGGGCGCAGCCTGAGCGCTGTGCGAGCGCGTATGGAGGCAACCACGACCACCACGGCGTATCGAACAGGCCAGAGCGTAACGGCCGCGCGGCCGCTGTGCGTCGTGATCGGCGCGCTGGGCGGACAGGGTGGCAGTGTGCTGGCCAGTTGGCTGGTAGAAGCCGCCCACCTGGCCGGCTACCCGGCCGTCTCCACGTCCATTCCGGGCGTGGCCCAGCGGACCGGCGCGACGACCTACTATTTTGAGCTGTTCCCCGACACCGACCCGCCCGCTGAACCGATCTTCTCCCTCTTCCCCAGCGCGGGCGACGTTGACCTGGTCGTTGCGCTCGAACCGACCGAGGCCGGACGGGCGCTTGAGCGGGGCTTGGTGACGAACAGCACCACCGTCATCACCAGCACCGCGCGGGCGTACAGCACCGCCGAGAAGTCGGTGGCCGGGGACGGCGCGCTTGCCGCGGATGCCATCCTTCAGGCGCTGGCCGGGGCAGCGCAGCGGCTGATCGGGCTGGAGGCCAGCAACCCTTACGGGCGCGAGTTGAATGCGATGCTGTTCGGGGCTATAATCGCCAGCGGCGTCTTGCCGCTGACCGAAGCCCACGCCCGCGCGGCCATCGCGGCGCTGGCGCTGGCCGTGCAGGCCAACCTGGCGGCCTTCCGCACCGGGCTGGACCTGGCGGCCGATTGGCAGCGTCCAGAAAACGGCCGCGACACCGCCGGCTGCTGCTACAGCCCGCCCCCGCCCGGCCTGGAGGCCGACCTGGCCGCCCTGCCCAAGCCGGTGCGCCCACTGGCTGGCCACGCCTTGACCCGGCTGGTAGACTACCAGGATAGGGCCTATGCACGCCGCTATCTCGACCGGCTGCGCGCCCTGCTCCCCCTTGACCGGGCGCAGGAGAACTACCGCCTGACGCGCCAGGTCGCGCAGCGGCTCGGCGCGTGGATGAGCCACGAGGACATCATCCGCGTGGCTCAACTGAAAACCCGGACCGGGCGGCTGGCGCGCATCCGCCAGGAAGTGGGCGCCCGGCCTGGAGAGCCAGTGATCGTCGAAGACTATCTCAGCCCAAGCCGCGACCAGCTCGTCGATATCCTGCCGCCTTGGCTGGCTCGCCTGGTGCCGGAGGGCGCCTGGCTGGGCCGGCATCTGCGCTGGCGGACGTTTTCGCCGCTGGGGTACGGGGTGATGAAGCTGTTGGCGGCTCTCAGGCCCGTGCGCCCGCGCTCCGCGGGCTTCATCGCCGCCCAACAGGCGCTGGAGGCCTGGCTGGCAGCAGTGCGCCAGGCGGCTGCGGTGGATTACGAGCTGGCCTGCGAGGCGGCCGAGCTTGCGGTGTGGGTGCGCGGCTACGGAGACGTGCGCGCGCGCGGCCAGGCGCGCCTGGCGAGCATCCTGGCAGACTGGCCGGCGCGCCTGGCAGGCGATCGGGCGGCGCTGCGCGCGGAAGTGAGCCTGGCCCTACAGGCCGCGCGGCGCGACCCCGACGCGGCGTGCGGCGCCTGAGCGGCGCCCGCGGGAGGCGGGCATGACGGACGCGCAGGCCCGCGCCGAACGCGTGGCCCGCTTCATGTCGGAACGCGATCAGTTCGCGCGGCACTTGGGCATCGAGCTGCTGGCCCTGCGACCCGGCTACAGCCGCGCGCAACTGGCGCTGCGGCCGCACATGCTCAACGGCCTGGGAATGCCGCACGGGGCCGTGATCTTTGCGCTGGCAGACTTCGCCTTTGCGGCGGCCGGTAATTCGCACGGGCAGACGGCGGTGGCGCTGAGCATGGACGTTCACTTTCTCACCTCGCCCGCCCCGGATGCCTGCCTGGCATGCGAAGCCATTGAGGTGCGCTGCGGGCGGCGCACCGCGCTTTACCGGATGACGGTCACCGATGCCGCCGGCCAGCCCGTGGCCGAGCTGCACGGCCTGGCCTACCGCAAAGACGAACAATTTCTAGAAGAACCGGAGTGAACCGAATGGATCCTATTCAACACCTGTTGGACGAACATAGAGACATCATGGCCCAGATCGCGGATCTGCGCCGGGCCGTGGTAGACCTGACCGAGCGCGGCCAGGCCGCGCTGCCGGCTGTTTTGCCCGTGCTGGCCCGTGTCGGCCGGATGATGGAAACGCAACTGATGCTGCACGCCCAGAAAGAAGATGACGCGCTGTTTCCGGCCGTGGAAGCCGTCATTGGCGAGGACAATGGCCCGACGGTCGCCATGCGCTTTGAGCATCAGGAGATTCACAGCCATGGCGCGCTCCTGCGGCAAACTCTGTACGAGCTGAATGAGGTCGAGCACCCCAAGATCGAGGCGGGCCGAGAGCGGCTGAAGGCCCTGGCGGCCAATGGCGGCAGCGCCGCCAGCCTGAGCGCGAACGCGGAGGAGATCATCGAGCTGCTCGACAGCCACTTCGGCAAAGAAGAGCAGATCCTCTTTCCCATGGCACAAAGCCTGCTGGACGACGAGACGCTGCGGCAGGTGGGGCGCGCCATCGAGCAGATGCTCAACGGCCAATGACACGGCCCGCTTGCGGGCTGCCTTAGCGCCTGTCCCACTCTTTCCTGACCGGCCACGGCGCGGTACTGGAGCAGACCTGCAGTCTGCGGCTCAGAGCGCCTGTCAATGCAAGAACCGC
>JADLEU010000414.1 GCA_020845955.1 Anaerolineales bacterium | reverse complement strand
GGCGGCGGATAGGGCAGATCCATAAGGGATAGCGCCGGCTGGGACGGCGGCAGTTGCCCCAGCGCCACCAGCACGTTCTCGGGCGAGGCTGGTGTTTGCCTCAGGCGGTGTCCGACCGCGTCGGCGATGGCATTCAGAATCGCGGGCGCCGTGGGGATGGTAGCCGGTTCAGCAATCCCCTTGGCGCCGTAGGGACCGTACGGGTCAGGAACTTCAACGATGAGCGAGTCGATAGGAGGCACGTCCGCCGCAGTTGGGATCAGGTAGTTGGTGAGCGAGGCGTTCTTGAACACGCCCTGCTCGACCACCATCACCTCCATCAGGGCGAACCCGAGGCCCTGCACGGCGCCGCCTTCGATCTGGCCTTCCGCCAGCTTTGGGTTGATGGCTTTGCCGGCATCCGTGGCTGACGCCAGCCGCAACACCTGCACGACGCCCGTCTCGGTATCCACCACCACTTCAACCAATTGGCTGGCCCAGGCGTGTGTGGCAAAGGCATCGCCCTGGGAGGTCGCCGGGTCGACGTCGGCGGTTGTGTTGTCGTAGCGCCCGACACCGCGTATACGCCGGCCGCGTTTGTGCATCTCGCCGGCGAGCTCTCGCATAGAAATTGACGACGTCGGGACTTCCCGATCGACAATCAGGCCGCCAGTGAATTCGAGACTATCGGGGTCGACCCCCAGGAGCTCTCCGGCCATCGTGCTCAGCGAGCTGCGCAGGTCGCGCGCGGCGTCGATGACGGAGTTGCCGTGTATGTAAGTTGCCCGGCTGGCCGAGACGCCGCCAGAGTCGGGTGTTTTCTCCGTATCGGAGGAAACGATCCGCACGTCCTCATACGCCAGGCCCAGAGACTCAGCTGCAATCTGAGACAGCACGGTGCGCAATCCCTGACCCAGCTCGCTCACTCCGAGCCAGACCGTCAGGCTGCCGTCGGCGGCCAGCTCCATCTCGGCCACCGAGATGTCGGGCCGCGAGAAACCATAGCCGATCCCGTACATCATTGCGCCAATACCCACCCCGCGCACTTTCATGCGGCTATCTCCCGGCTCTTTGAGAAATGGAGATCGTGCTCGGCCATGTAAGCCTGAAGGCGTTGGAGCGTGGCTTCAATGCCGCAGCCCTCGTTCATGACCTGGCCGGTGCTGGAGGTCAGTCCAGGGCGCAGGCAGTTGCGTAGGCGGAACTCCAGCGGGTCCATGCCAATCCGTTCGGCCAATTCGTCAATCTGAGATTCGTGCGCAACGGCAGCCTGCACGACGCCGAAACCTCTCATCGGCCCAGAGATGGGGTTGTTGGTATAAACCGAAAAACTGTCCGCTTTGAAGTGGGGGTAGTAATAGGGCCCGCCCAGGTACAGCGCCGTCCGCTTGATCACGTAAATGCCCAGGGAAATGTAGGCACCGGTGTCGCCGTAGGCGACGCCCTCGAGCGCCGTAAGCCGGCCCGCGTGAGTCGCGCCGGTGCGGACCCGGATGACGGTCGGGTGACGATGGGTCTGGGTCAGCATGGCCTCGTGGCGCGTGTACCCCAGCCGCACTGGCTGGCCCGTCGCCTGAACCAGCAGAGCGATCAAGATCTCGACGGTAATGTCGTCTTTGCGCCCGAAGCCGCCGCCCATCGTCGAACCGATGATGCGAATGCGATTGATGGGCCGGTTCAAGACACGCGCAACCTGTTTCCGGTCGCGAAATACGTACTGGGCCGGGCAGAAGAGGACCAGCGTGCCGTCCGCCTCCATCCAGCCAATCCCATTCTCCGGTTCAATTGGAGCATGATCCTGGCCCTGGGTGCGGTAGACATTCTCGACCACGACGTCGGCCTCGGCGAGGCCCTGCTCCACGTTGCCCTTGCGCACCTTGGTGTGCAGCACCAGATTTCCGGCTTCGTGAACCGCCGGAGCCCCCGGCTTCAGCGCCTGGATGGGATCGAACACGGCCGGCAGCGGCTCGTACTCCACCCGGATGCGCCGCACCGCCTCCTCCGCCTGCAAAGGGTCCTCGGCCGCCACCAGGGCCACCGGCTCGCCCGCAAAGCGGACCTTCTTGTCAGCCAGCACCTGCTGATCGGGAAACGCGATCCCAAATACATTCTCGCCGGGAATGTCCGCAGCCGTCAGGACGGCGCGCACGCCCGGCAACCGCTTTGCATCCGAGGCGTCGATCGACCTCACCAGCGCGTGCGGCTGTGTGCTCAGCAACACCTTGCCGTACAGCATGCCGGGCATTTGCACGTCCCCGGCATACACCGCTTTACCCGTCACTTTCGGCGCCCCGTCTTCCCGCGGCACCGACTGGCCGACCACTGCGCTCGGCCTGAAAATCAGATCCGTACGTGGCGCTGGAGGAGCTGTTTTGCGTTCCACGCTCATGTCGCGTCTCTCCATGGGCCAACCCACCTAGCTCGGCTTGGCGCCCTCGGGCGCCTCTTGAGCGGCCCGCTCAATGGCTCGGATGATCTTCTGGTAACCCGTGCAGCGGCACAAGTTACCGATGATGCCTTCGACGATGTCTTGCCGGGTGGGCTGCGGGTTGCGCTGGAGCAGATACACACCTGACATGATGACGCCCGGCGTGCACATGCCGCACTGCACCCCGGCCTCCTCGATCATCGCCTTCTGTAGCGGGTGTAGTTGGGCAGGCGTGCCGAGGCCCTCGATCGTCACCACGTCACGGCCGTTGGCACGCTCCATCGGCGTCAGGCAAGCCAGCACGGTCAGGCCATCCAGTAGGACCGTGCACGAGCCGCATTCGCCCTCCCCACAGCCTTCCTTGGCCCCCGTCAGGCGCAAGTCCTCGCGCAGGAAGTCGATCAGCCGTTGACCTGCACGCGCCGAGCGGGCTTCGCGCCGCCCGTTGACGGTCAGTTCCATCCACACCTGGCCCTGTCGCTCGCTCATTCTGACGCTCCTGTCTGGCTGGCCGCTGCACGTTCCCAGGCCTTGGTAAGCGCCTCCCGGACGAGGGGCCGCGTGACGTGGCGGCGGTAGGCGGCTGTACCGCGCACGTCGTCGATGGGGCGAATGTCGCGGCGGGCGGCGGCGGCGGCGCCGTCGAACACGTCGGCCGTGGGCCGCTGGCCCAGCAATACCGTCTCGGCGGCAATGCTGCGGACGATGGTCGGGGCCACCGCACCCAGCGCGATCGCGGTCCTCCGAATGCGGCCCGCCCTGACGCCGAGCACGGCGGCTACCATGACGACCGAAATCGCCTGGCCCTGGCGCAGGCCCAGCTTGACGAAGGCGCTGCCCGTGTCCGGCGTCAGCGCACGAAGGGTGATGTCCTTGATCAGCTCGCCCGGCCGCAAGTCCGTCTGGCGGTAACCGCGCAAGAAGTCTGCCACCGGCAGGCTGCGCTCGCCACCCGGACTGGCGACAGTAATGATCGCCTCCAGCGCATACAGGCACGGCAGCAGATCGCCGGCCGGCGAGGCGTTGCCAAGGTTGCCGCCGATAGTGCCCATGTTTTGGATCTGGGTGGCGCCGACCTGACGGCTGGCCTCGTGAAGCAGGTAAGCCTGCTGTGCGATCAGGTCCGACTCGATGAGTTCACGGTAGGTGACGGCCGCGCCAATCTTGACCACGTCTCCCTGCAGCTCGAGGCGCTTCAGCTCCGGCACGCTTCCCACATCCACCAGGCGCTCAGCCGAGCAGGGGCGCTCGCGGAGCTGAAGCATCAGGTCGGTGCCGCCAGCGATGGGGCGAACGGAGCCGTCCCCATCGCTGGCCAATAGCGCGATGGCTTCGGACAAGCTGTGAGCTACGTGGTAGGACTTGTACAACATTTCGGCCTCACTCGCGCTGGGT
>JADLEU010000413.1 GCA_020845955.1 Anaerolineales bacterium | reverse complement strand
TGCGCCGAAAAGCGCACGCTGAAGGCCTCGTCGCCGCGCAGCGCCTGGCGCCCCACGCCATAGGCCCGCAGCGCGCCGGCCAGCAGCAGCACGGTCACGAGCAACCACAGGCGGCGCGGCTGGCGCGCTTGGGTTGCGGCGCTGCCAATCATGGCGCCACCGTCACTTTCGTCAGCACGACCTGATCGTCGGGCAGCGGCTGGCCCTGTTGGTCGTAGACCGGCAGGCGCGCGCCACCGGCCGCCGGGTCGTACAGCCCCAGGCGTAGCTCGTATTGGCCGGCCGGCGCCTGCGGCGCAATCGTCAGCACAACCGTATCCGCGATGACCTCGCCGGGCACCCAGGCCCAGGTGGGGTTGCGCCCGTCCTGGGGCGGGCCATCGGCCTGGGCTGCCAGGCCATGCGTCTCGTGACCGAGATGGATGAAGCGGGTGAGATCGCGCGGGCTGGCCTGTTCGGCTCGGAAGTAGAGCGTCACACTCAGGATGCTGCCGGCGCGCAGCCCCCCCGCGGGCAGCGCCAGGTCATAGCCGAGAAGCGTTGCCAGTCCTTCGAAGCTGGCCGGGCTCGCATGCTGCGGCGTGGCCCGCGGCGCGTTCAGCACCTTGACCGGCGGCAGGCGCAGGCTGTCGCTGGCGGCGTCCGCCCCTGCCAGCTTCACCGGCAGGCGTTCCAGCGAGGCGAAGTCGTACACGCCCACCAGGGGCCAATAGACGCTGGAAGGCGCGGCAGCCGGGAGGCGCAGCTCGAAGCTATCCGGCTGCCAGGTGTTCACGCCCCACAGGCGTGGCGGCAAATAGGCTGGGCCGAGCGTGTCGTCCTGCTGCGCGGCGATGTTGAAGGCGGCATCGGCCAGGTGGACGAAACCGTGATAGTTCGCCGGCGGCGGACGCAGGGCGCGCCAGTACAGGGTGAGGCGCAGTGCCTGGCCGGCGCTGGCCAGGCTGAGGCCAGCGCCCGTCTGCGGCAGCGCGCGCCCATCGGCGGCGCGCAGGTCGTAGGCCGCCAGAAAGATGTCTTCGCCAAAGCGCGCGTCCAGCGCCGTCTGGGCAACGACCCGCTGGGCGGGCACCGCCCGCTGCAGCCTGACCAGCCCCACGCGCTGCGGCGCGCAGACTTCCGCCGCCGGCGCCGCGCACAGCTCCAGCGCGTAGTCGCCAGCCGGAAGCCCGTCCGGCAGCCCAAGTGTGTAGCCATCATCGACCAGGGTACCGCGGCGCCAACTGCTGGTGGCCAGCGTATCGAAGAAGGGCCGCGCGCGGGCCTCGGCGGCCAGCCCGCCGGCGCCGTCGCGCAAACGCCAGTGCATCTCTACGTCGGGCGCGGGCTGGCGCACGAGCCAGTAAGGGCGCAGGACTAGAGTGCGCTCGTTCTCCAGGTGGTAGACGTAGCCGACGAGTTCAATGCCGTCCGCGTTAAAGGGCTTCTCAACCTGGTGGACCGGGGCCGGACGCGCCTGCCTCATTGACAGCCACGTCAACGCGCCCAGCAGGCCAAGCACGCCCAACGCGCTGGCTGCCGCGCGCGCCCGAGATCGGCGAAGGGCAAACGCCGCCAATCCAGCCAGGCTCACAGCACTCACCAGGCTGGAAGCGCGCTGCAGCGGCGTGCCGGCCCAGCGCACGGCCAGCACGTGCGCGCCGGCCGGCACGTCGATGGTCAGCAGGCCCAGCGGCGTATCGGCGACGGGCAACGTTTGCTGGCCGTCCAAGGTGGCCTGCCAGCCGGGGAAATAAAACGTGCTCAGGCGAACCCGGACGGGCGCGGGCGCGTTGACGGACAGCTCCAGGGCCATAGCCGAGGCGGCGCGCACCGCCACCGTGATGTCCTGCGCCCGCAGGTGTTCGTCCGGCTGGGGCGTGCTCGACAGCCCGTAAGTCTGGTCAACCCAGCGCGGCATGAAGTCGGAGGTAACGCCGAGGAAGTTGGTGGTGGCGCCCAGGCTGTTCGTCTGGCGCTCGAACTGGGCGACGTTCGCGGTGCCGAGCGCCGGCAGGTCGGCGGGCAAGCGCGTTCCCAGCGCTGCCGCGCGCGGCTGGTGGGCCGCGACGGTGGTCGCCAGCAGCAGGCCGGCCAGCAGCGCGCGCCGGCGCGCCTCGCGAACCGCCAGCAGGCTGCCAGCGGTGAACAAGGCCAGCACGACGTCCACCAGCCCCAGCAGCCGCCACGGGAACTGCAGGATGAGTAGGGGGCTGTTCAGCCACGCTTCCCGCCACGGCTGGCCGATAAGCGCGCACGCGCCCAGCGCGGTGAGTGCCAGCAGCAGCCATTCGGCGTTCCACCAGCGCCGTGCCAGCCACAGCCCGGCCAGAGCCAGCCCCACCTGTGCGAGACCTAACGGGAAGGGCGACTGCTGGCTGTAGCGATACACGAGGCTCGCGTCCAGGAAGCTCGGCCAGGTCCACAGGTTGGTTGGCAGCCATTGCCGGGCGACCTGCGCAAAGGTGTCAGCCAGGAAGGGGCGCTCACCCAGCAGCGGCCACCAGTAGAAGGCGCTGAGCCCGACGGCGGCCGCGGCGGCGCCGCCGGCCCAGGCCAAGCGCCAGGCGCGCCGAGGCGCCTGCCAAAGCTGTATCCCCGCCAGAGCCACCAGCAGGGGAATGGCCAACAGCAGGCTCAAGTTGTGCATGACGGCGAGGCCAGCCACGCTGGCGGCAGCCGGCAGAACCCAGCGCGCCGGGCAATCGTCGCGCAGCAGGCGCCGCACGCTCCACAGCGCCCAGGGCAGCAGGGCCTGGGCCCCCAGCTCGGCGGTGGCGCCGCGCATGTAGACGTTGGTCAGCACGTAGGGGGCGTAGAGATAGGCCGCGGCAGCGACCAGGGCAAGCGACCCGCGCTGCCCAGGGGACACGGCCGGGAAGAAGTCCGCCGCCAGCCGCCACATGCCCAGCGCCGCGGCCAGCAGCAGCATGGCGAACAGGCCTATGAAAGCCGACGGGTAGCTCAGTCCGACGAGGCGAAAGACCTCGGCCAGGTACGCGCTGCCGGGCGCGTAGAAGTTGTAAAGCGGATAACCGAAGCCCAGCGCCAGGTCAGGCAGCCAGCGCGGGTACCATTGGCCGGAGCGCACGGCCTGGTCAAACGCTGCCAGGCGCATGAGGTGATTGAAAAGGTCGTGTCCTGGCGGCAGGCCGCTGGCCAGCATGGGGCTGATGGCCGCCAGGACCAATACGGGCACGAGCACCCAGCTATGGGCCCATGCGGTTGCGGCCAGCCGCTGCCGTTGAAAGCCGAAGGGGATCACGGCCGCTGCCCCGGCTACGGGTCGAGGGCGAGCTCGGCCAGGTCCACCGCGCCGTCGGGCAGCGGATTGCCGTCCTGGTCGAAGACCGTCACGCGCGTGCCGCCGGCCGCCGGGTCGTACAGCCCCAGGCGGACGGTGTAGGTTCCGGGAGCGGCTTCTGGCGCCAGCGGGATCACGACCTGATCGACGATGACCTCGCCGGGCACCCAGCTCCAGGTGGGATTGAGGTCCTGCTGCGGCGCGGAGTCGACCTGGCCGGCCATGCCCAGCTCCGGGCTGTAGATGTGCACGAAGCGGGTATAGTCCGCAGGCGTCGACTCGTCGCCGCGGTAGTACACCGTCAGGGTCACGCGGTCGCTCGCGCGCACCCGATCCGCCGGCAGGCTGAGGTCGTAGCCCAACAGCGTGGCCACGCCCTCGAAGCGGGCCGAAACCTGGTGCTGTGGCCGGGGTACGCTGCGCGGCACGACTTTGAGCGGGGCCAGGGCGTAGTTGTCGCCCAACGCCTCGCCCGTGGCGCTTGCCACCAGCAGCCGGTCGAGCGTGGCGAAATAGTATAGGCCCACATGCGGCCAATAGACTCCGCCCGGCGCGTCGGCCGGCACCTGGAGCACATATCTATCGAGGTTGAGGCGAAAGGGGTCCCAAACCCGAGGCGCGCCATACCACGAGCCCGCCAGTTGGTCGCGCTGCGCCAGGCTGCCCTGTTTGGTATCCAGCAGGTGCACCAGCCCATGGTAGTTGGTTTCCAATGGGCGCAGCGGCTGCCAGTAGAGGGTGAATGCCAATACATCGCCCGGCCGGACGACAGTGAGCGGCTCGATCAGCGGCGCTGGCCGGTTGTTGAGGCTCAAGTCGTACCCCGCCAGGCGCGCGGCGTTGTCGAAGATGGCGCCTGCTGTCTGAGACGGGGCCGTTTCGTTTGGCTCGGGCACCGGGTCGAGGAAGACGGTGCCCACGCGCGCCAGCTCGGCCGAGTTGTCCGCCCCCGCGGGCTGCAGCGCCAGCCAAAGCTCGTAGTCGCCCGCCGGCAGCCCAGGCGGCAGCGGCAATTGATAGGCATCATCGGCCACAGTGTTGGCGGGCCAGTTGTCGGAACGGTAGGCGTTGAAATAGGGCTCCATGATGACGTCGCTGACAGCCAGGCCCTGGCTGTCGCGCAGCTGCCAATGCGCCTGCACGCGCGGCGGGGTGGTGTGCACTTGCCAGTAGGGATGCACGTCGACATAGGCCGGACTGGCGCGCTCGGTCCGCAGGCCCAAGAGCTGCAGGCCATAGGCTGTGAGCGGCTGGGCCGGCTGCTGCAGCATCGCCGGCCCCGGTAGCGGTTTGAAGGTCGCCACCGCGCCGAAGAGCAACAGCGCCAGCGGCGCAGCGCCCAGCCAGCGCTGGGCCGGCTGCTGCAGGCTGAGGAGGCCCAGCGCCGCCAGCGTCACTAGGCTGGCGATGGCCGCGCCAGACTGAAGCAGCGTGCCTTGCCAGGAGATATCGAGCTGGTGCGTTCCAGCCGGGATATCAACCGTCAGCAAGCCCAAAGTCGTCGTCGGTGAGACTTTCTGTGTGGGGCGGCCGTCGAGTTTCACCTGCCAGCCGGGAAAATAGAAATCGGCGAAGCGCAATGCGGCCGGGACCGCGCTGGTAACGACGGCGTGAACTTGGTACGGGTTGGCGCTCTCAAGGCGCACTGTCAGCGCCTCCGTTCCAGCCATCGCGCGGCCGGCATTCTCCAGCACGATATCCTGTACCCAGCGGGGCATGAACTCGCGCGTTGACGAGGTGCCCAGCCCAGCCGTTTCCGCCTCGAACTGGGCGACGCTGGCCAGGTCGAGATCCTCGTCCTCAATCACTTCGAACTGGGTCGCGGGCAGCTGCGGGCGGTTGGCCAGGATCAGTATCCCGATGATGGCCGCGGCCGCCAGGCCTGGCCGGCGGCGTCCGGGCAACCGGCGCACCATGCCGCCCGTCAGCAGCGCCAGTGCCAGGCTCATGAAGCTCAGCAGCCGCCAGGGGAATTGGGCTACCTGGAGCAGGTCGCTGCTCAGCCACACCTTGAGGACAAGCGTGCTCATCCCCAGGCCGGCCAGAACGGCCAAGCCTGACCAGTAGAGCCACTCGCCGTCACGGCGCCCCGCCAGGGCGAAACCGGCCAGCCCCGCCGCGGCCTGCACCAGCCCAAGCTGAAACGGTATGGCGGTTTCATACGTGTAGGTGAAGCCCGTATCGAGGAAGTTGCGCCAGGTCCAGATGTTCTCGGGAATGAAGAGCTGGGCCGAGAGCCGATAGGCCGTGTCGGATAGAAACTGTCGCTCACCGATGAGGGGCAGCCAGAAGAATGCGCTCAGACCCATGGCGGCCGCGCCCGCGGCGACGGTCCAGATCAGGCGCAAACGGTCACGGCCCGCCTGCCACCAGAGCGCGCCAAGATAGACCAACAGCGCGGGCGGCAGGAACAACAGCGTGATGTTGTGGGTGACCGCCAGGCCGCCCAGGCTGAGCGCCGCCGGCAGCACCCAACGCGCCGGTTGTGGATGGCGCAGCACGCGGCGGAAACTCCAGTAGATCCAGGGCAGCAGCGCCTGGGCGCCGACCTCGCCGATGGCCCCCCGAACGAACACATTGGTCAGGAGATAGGGGGCGTACAGGTATGCCACGGCCGCGACCAGACTCCCCCACCGCCCGTTGGGCTCGCCCAGGACATCCTGGGCCAGCGCGTACATACCCCAGCCGCCCGCCACTACCATTAGGGTCAGGGCGGCCATGACCGCATGCGAGTAGCTCGGCCCCAGCCAATGAAACAGGTCCGCCAGGTAAAAGGCGGCCGGTCCGTAGAAGCTGAAAACCGGATAGCCAAAGCCTAAGACGAGCTCCGGCACCCAGCGTGGGTAGAGCATGCCGCGCTGCAGGTGTATATCCAGCAGCAGCGTGCGCAGCAAGTGCAAGGTGCCGTCGGCCGTGAGGGGCCAGCCCTGGGTGTAGGGCCAAAGCGCCGGCAAGGCTAGAGCCGCAATTGCTGCGAAAGGCAGCCAACGCTTGAGAGCGGCGCTGTTCACGGCGCGGCCTCCGGCAAGTCCAGGGTTTCCGGCAGCAGCCAGCGGTCGTCTGGTAGGCGCGCGCCGGCCGGGTCGAACAGCGGCAGGCGCTGGCCCGTGTCCCACCGGTAGAGGCCCACATCCACCTGATAGCGGCCGGCCGGCAAGTCGGCGGGCAGGCTGAGCGGATGAACGTCGCGGAACAGGTCGCCGGGCGACCACCACGCGGTCGGCGCGCGGCCGTCCTGCGGCTGGCCGTCGTGCTGGGCGATCAACGCGCCGCTCTCGTCCAGCAGGTGGACGAAGACGGTGAAGTCTTCGGTCATGGGCGCCAGCGCTTCCCAGTATAGGGCGATGTCCACCTGGCCTCCCGGCGCGGCGGTCCCAAACTCGAACCCGCGCAGTTTCAGCAGCGGGCTTTCGCCGGCCACGATCTCCTGGGGATGGGGGATGGCTTCCGGCGCAATGGACGGGTCGGGCAGGGTGAAGGCAGCCAGCCTGACCGACTCGCCCGCCGCGCCGGCGTCGTTCAGCGACGGCAGTTGTTCCAGCGTGCCGAGTTCATACAGCCCCAGCATCAGCCCATAGGTCCCGGGCGGCGTCCCGGCGGGCACCGTGAGCGTGTAGGCGTCGGTGAAACTGCCGCCCGGCCGCCACAGCGTGGTGTTGTAGTGGCCGCCGCCGGGCTGGTCGTCGAGTTGGGCCAGCTTGTCTGCTAGCGGTGACTGGATCTGGAGCGAGACGATATAGTCCTCGGGGGCCCAGGCAAGGCTCTCCCAATATAGATCCACCTCCAATGTGTCGCCAGGCACGGGGCGCTGGGGCTGAAGATCGTAGCCGCGAAGCCGAAAGCGCCCGTCGAAGGTCACCTCCAGCGTGTGATCGGGTTGGGCTGCGCCGGGCAGATAGGGCTCGACGCCCGCGATCTCTTCGGCATACGGCCGGCCCCAACGGTCGCGCAATTGCCCCCGGCTGGGCAGTTTGAGCAGGGCGGAGATCGCCGAGGCTGCTGGCAGCTTAGTGACCAGCGCCGCGGCTGGCTGCCCGGGAGGGCGGCGCAGCACCACCAGACCGTTTAGGTCACGCAGCCCAGGATTGTGGGGGACCAGCAACACCGCCGGCTGGCGCGCAGCCGCCTCGCTCGACATTGCCTGCAGGCGGCCGAAAACCGGCTCCAGGAAGAACAGGGCCGTGGGTTCCTGGTAAAGCTCAAGTGGCAGCACCGCGTCTTCCGCCTGGCTGATCTCGAGAGCTCGCTGGGCTGTCCCGGCAATGTCAAGGTTGAAATCGCCGGCCAGGCTCGGCGTGCTGGGCCAGACGATGAAATAGTCACGGTAGGTGAGCGCACCGCTGGCCAGCAGCAGGCCCGCAATCAAAGCCGGCCAGAGCCCCGGCGCCAGTCGCGGCCGGGCCCGTGCCAACAGAGCCCAGACGCGCGCCAACCCGCTGGCGGCCAGCAAGCAGGCGGGAGGCAGCGCCCCGATGGCGCGCAAGAAGTGCGGGGCCTCCACGCTGAGCGTGGTCGGCATGAGCATCAGACCCAGCCACAACAACAGGAGTTGGCTGCGCGCCTGGCGGATGTGCAGCAGGGCTGCGGCCAGGCCAACCCAGAAGCCGGCCAGGCCGGCCAAATCCAGGGCGGGGCGCCCAGGCAGGTTGTGCCGCGCCTGTTGGTCGCCCCGGTCGACGAACATGCGCGCGGTGGCGAGCAGATTGCTCGCCAAGGTGGGGGGTTCCACGCCGTCCACGCCGGCCGAAGGGCTGAAGATCGACAGCGAGCTGCTCCGCTGGCCGAAGGCCTGCGGGCGGGCCGCGAAGTAGGCGCCGAGGGGGGCAAACACGACCGCCGCCACCAGAAGGGCGATCAGGCTGCCCTGCACCAGGGGTTGCTCCGCGGCGCGTCGGCTCAGGCTGGGACGCCAGTGAATGGCAAACTGAGCAGCGGCGATCCCTACAAAGACGACCGGCAGCAGCCGGGCGGACAGGTAGGTGTAGAGACACAGCCCGAGCGCGGCGCCGGAGAGCACGTACAGGTGACGCGCTCGGCGGCGGGCGCCCTCCACCAGGAGCCACACGGCCAGCAGGCTCAGCGGCACGAGGTCGACCGCGCGGAAGATGACGCGGCTGAAGCTGAGGGGCCAATACGACACGCTCAGCACGGCTGCCGCCAGCACGCCCGCCCAACCCGCGGCCACGCCGGGAATCCGCAGGACCAGACGCCCTAGACGAAAGATGAGCGGAATCGCCAGCAGGCCGGCCAGGGCCGAAACCAGGCGCAGCGCCCAGACGCGGTCGCCCCACATTGCCAGCGCGCCGGCGAGCAGATAGATGTGCAGCGGCTCGCGGCCGTTGTTACCGGTAAAGAAAATGGCGAACTCGTGGTCGTGCAGCACGCGCTGGGCATCCAGCGCGTAGAAGGCTTCGTCGTGATAGAGGCCAGGCGGCAATTGATCGAGGGCGTGGAACCGCAAGAACGTCCCCGCCCACAAGATCGCGATCAGCGCGGCCCAGCGCCAATGTCGCGCTGCGGGGAGGCGCACGCGGCCGGCGATCTCGATTGTGTTGCGCGAGGCCATAGACGGCTATCTTACCATACGCCTTTCGCCGAGTTTCGTCCCGCGCCGGGCGTGGCGGCCTTCCCGGCATTGGAGAAGGCGCGCCCAAGCGGCAGTTGGTGCCGCCGGCCGGCGCTCAGGCGTGCGCGCCGCCGCTCAGGCGCCAATTGCCCGCCCACAGCGTCGCCGCCAGCAGCAGTGCCAGGCCGCTGAGCGCGGCCCCGGCCAGCAGCATGGGCGGCCGGTAGGTCAGCTCGACGGTGTGGCTGCCCGCGGGCACGGTCACCGCCAGCAGGGCACCGTCGGCCGGCAGCACCGGCGCGGGCG
>JADLEU010000412.1 GCA_020845955.1 Anaerolineales bacterium | reverse complement strand
GCGTGCCAGCAAAGATGCAAGCCACCGGCGGACGGCGTCTGGTGAAGGCAGCCAGCCCAGTGCCCCAACCCGGTGCTGGCGCGGGCCTACCGCGATCGGCACGCCGCCAAGCCGGCGGACGACGGCATAGGCTTCCTCGTCTTTGTCGTCGTCGCCGAAGTACGCCATCTCAGCGCGGGGCCACGGCAGACGCCTTGCGAGCCACTCGACGGCCTGCCCCTTGTGGGCCATCGCCGGCGCCAGCTCCAGAAAGCGTTCGCCGCCCAAAATGCGAACCGGCGCCGCCGCTGCAACCGTCTCGAGCAGGGCGCGCGCCCTGGGCAGCACCCAGCCAGCGTCGGCTGGGGCTGCCCAGCGGGCATGGAGCGCCACTGCCAGCCCTTTGTCTTCCACCAAAAAGCCAGCCCGTTCGCCGACCAGGCCAGCCCAGGCTTGTATAACCCGTACGATCACTGGGCGCAGCGCGGCCGTGCCGGCCTGCGCCTCTTCGCGAATGCCAGCGATCTGCACTTCCAGTCCATAGGTGCCGGCCAGGACCAGACCCGGGACGGCGAGCATCGCCTGCAGGGAGGCCAAGGATCGCCCGCTGAGCACGGCCACCCTCAGCCGAGGGTCCGCGCCCAAGCCGGACAGCAGGGCCAGCAAGGCGGCATCGGGCCGAGCCTCGTCCGGCGCAGGGGCAATCGGCACGAGCGTACCGTCATAGTCGAGAAAGCGCCACGCGCGCCCGCCGGCCTCCAGGTGGCGACGGACGCGGGCCAGCGCCGCCGGCTCAGCCCCGCTGGATGTCATTCAGGAATTCCCGCGCCCACCAATCGATATCCTGGGCCTGGATCCGCGCCCGCATGGCCTCCATCCGGCGGCGCTGCTCGTCGATAGGCATTGCCAGCGCGCCCTCAATTGCGGTGGCCATATCGTCGATACTGTAGGGGTTGACCAGGACTGCTTCCGGCAACTGCTGGGCGGCGCCGGCAAACTCGCTCAGGACCAGGACACCGTCATGATTGAGGCGGGCCGCCACGTATTCTTTGGCGACCAGATTGAGGCCGTCGCGCAGCGGCGTGACGAGCGCGACCTCGGCTGTCCGGTACAAAGCGATGAGCTCGTCAATCGAAAACGAGCCGAGGTGGCCAAGCGGCTGCGCGACAACTACCCCAACTTCCACCCGCTGTATGCCGGCCAGATGCTCAAGCCGCCGCACCCGGCGGCGCGGCTGGCCTACGCGCTGGCGCTGTGGCTCAACCTCAACAACCACGCGCTCGACGGCGGGCAGGCCAGTTCGCACATGGAGAAGGAAGCGGTGGCCGCCCTGGCGCGGCTGTTCGGCTGGGAGGCGCACTTGGGCCACCTGTGCGGCGGCGGCACGCTGGCCAACCTGGAGGCGCTGTGGGTAGCCGGCCAACTGCGGCCGGGGACGACGGTACTGGCTTCGGCCCAGGCGCACTACACCCACCAGCGCATCAGCGCCGTGCTGGGCCTGCGCTTCGAGGCGGTGGCCTGCGACGCGCGCGCCTGGATGCCGACCGCCTGGAACAGCGGCTGGTGCAGGGCGGCGTGGGCACGGTGGTGGCCACCCTCGGCTCCCCGGCCACCGGCGCGGTGGACCCCCTGCCGCGGCTGTTGGCGCTGCGCGAGCAGTACGGCTTCCGGCTGCACGCCGACGCGGCCTATGGCGGCTACTTCACGCTGGTCGATGACCTGGCGCCCGAGACGCGCCAGGCCTTCGACGTGCTTGGCCAGGCCGACTCGCTGGTGATCGACCCGCACAAGCACGGGCTGTAGCCTTATGGCTTCGGCTGTGTGCTGTTCCGCGACCCATCGGTCGGCGGGTTCTACCAGCACGCCTCGCCCTACACCTACTTCAGCTCGGCCGAGCTGCACCTGGGCGAGATCAGTCTAGAGTGCTCGCGCCCAGGCGCGGCGGCGGTGGGCCTGTGGGCCACCCAGCGACTGCTGCCGCTGGAGCCGGGCGGCGTCAGCGGCAGCCGGCTGGCGCGCGGGCGCGCGGCGGCGCTGGCGCTGTTCGCCCGGCTGCGGGCCGACCCGCGCTTCGTAACCGTCTTCGAGCCAGAGCTCGACATCGTTGTCTGGCTGCCGCGCGCCGAGCGCGCTACCGAAGTCTGGCGGCGCTCGCGCGCGATCTTCGCCGAGACCGCGCGCCGTCACCTGCACCTGGCGCTGGCCGAGCTGCCCATGACATTGGCTGGTCCCTATGCCCCGCACATGACCGCCGACCGAAAGACGGTGACGTGCCTGCGATCGGCGCTGATGAAGCCCGAGCACGCAGACTGGGTCGAGCGGATCTATGCGATCTTGGGGGAGGCGGTGGAAGCGGCTGCATGATCCCCTTCCCTGCGCCACCGCCCGGTGCGTGTCCTGTCTCGGGCGCCCCCCTGACGGCGAGCGCGGGCGGCAGCCCAGACGATTAGGTCGCCTCCCACTGTGAGGGCAACACCGCGGCCGGTCGCGCGGATTAGGCGCCTCAAGGTCCGTTGTCTCGCGCAGGCGAGGGACCTAGCGTTCGGCGCATCGCCAATGCGGAGCGCAGAATATAACTTTGTCGGTCAACTTTGTCGCGTAATCGCCTGCAAGTTTAACGCACTCTTACGCGACTCAACGCCCATTTCCGAGTAATCTCACCATAGCAGGCTCTCGGGCCCACCTCAACACAAACTAGCCCGGCACGAGGCCGACACTGAAGCGCGCTCGCGCAGCCCCGAAACAGGCCTGCACCCCCTCGCGCCGGAGTGAGACAACATCATGAGCAATGACCCTGACCCACTTTCGATGAACGAACTGCTGCTGTACGTCCACGGCGCCGCCGCCATCCAGTTGCTGCGGAGCGGCGTGGAGCTGAACGTGTTCCCGCTCCTGCACGATCGCCGCCAACTCACGCTGGAGGAGCTGAACGCCCACGTCCGAATCGACGAGCAATCCATCCGCACGCTGTTTATGGGGTTGGCGGCGCTACGGCTGGTTCACAAGCAGGGGGACCAGTACTCCAACGCGGACGCGATTGAGGGGCTGATCACAGCCGGCCATTGGGAGGTGTTCAAGGCGCTGGTGATGTTCCAGGCCTACATCGTCTATCCCGGGCAGATTGACTACCTGGAATCGCTGGTCGCCGGGCAGAACGTGGGCATCCGCCGCTATCCCGGCGAGGGGCAGACGCTCTACGAGAAGTTCCGGTTCGACCCGCGCACGAAGAACATCTTCTATCTGTACATGAACTGCTACTCGGAATACGCCATTC
>JADLEU010000411.1 GCA_020845955.1 Anaerolineales bacterium | reverse complement strand
CCCTCAGCCTGCGCGTGCCCAAGAACTCCATCTTCGGCTTCCTGGGCCCCAACGGCGCCGGCAAGACCACCACCATCAAGCTCCTGCTCGGCCTGGCCCGCCCCACCAGCGGCGCCGCCGCCGTCTTCGGCCGCGACATCGCCCGCGACAGCGCCGAGATCCGCAAACGCGTCGGCTACCTGGCCCAGGACCCGCGCTACTACGAGCACATGACCGCCCGCGAGACCCTGCGCTTCACGCTGCGCTTCTTCTTCAGCGGCCCGCCCGACAAGCTCGAAGCCCGCATCGCCGAGACGCTCGAGCTCGTCGGCCTGGCCGACAAGGCCGACCGGCCCATCAAGGGCTTCTCCGGCGGCGAGCGCCAGCGCCTGGGCATCGCCCAGGCCCAGATCAACTACCCCGACCTGCTCATCCTCGACGAACCGGCTGCCTCGCTCGACCCGGTGGGTCGCCGCAACGTGCTGGAAGTGATGGAGCGGCTGCGCAAATACACCACCATCTTCTACTCCACCCACATCCTCTCCGATGTCCAGCGCGTCAGCGACACGGTCGCCATCCTCAACCGCGGCCAGCTCGTGGCCGAGGCCCCCATCGACCAGCTCCTGGCCGGCGGCCGGGGCACGAGCTTCGAGCTCAGCCTGCGCGGCGGCACACCCCAGGCGCTGGAGGCCGCCCGCGCCCGCCTGGCCGCTCAGCCGTGGGTCACGGGCGTCGAAGTCTCGCCCGATGGCGGCGACGGCCAGGCGCACTGGAACGTGAGCGTCACCGAGGCCGGCCCGGCCGAGGACAACCTGCTGCGGTTGGTGCTCGACGACCGCCAGGTGCGCGTCACCCGCTTCGGCCTGCGGCGCTACGACCTGGAAGAGGTGTTTGTGAACCTGGTGGAGGGAGACAAGCATGGCCACTAACGCCGAGCTGCTGCCCGTGCGCGAGAGCGGCTGGCGCATGGGCTTCGCCAACCTGCTGCGCAAGGAAATGGGCGCCTGGTGGCGCACCCGCGCCTGGCTGTTCCAGTTCCTGCTCTGGCTGTCCATCCTGAACGGCATGCTGGCGATGCTGCTGTGGGGCATCGGCGAGGAACGGCCCGCTCCGGCCCAAGCCGTGGAGATCTTCTTGATCCTATCCGGCATCGCGCTGCCGATCGGCGGGTTGATTGTCGGGCAGGACGCGCTGATCGAAGAGAAGCAGACCGGCGCCGCCGCCTGGATCCTCTCCAAGCCGGTCTCGCGGCCCTCGGTGATCCTCACCAAGCTCATCGCCCACGGGCTGGGCTTCCTCGTCACCGGCGTGGTGCTGCAAGGCCTCGGCGCCTATCTGCAGATCTCGGCCGCGGCCGGCCGGGCCTGGCCGGCGGCCAACTTCGCCGCCGCCCTGGGTCTGGTCTACCTCAACCTGCTCTTCTACCTCACCCTGACCCTCATGCTGGGCGCGCTTTTCAGCAGCCGCGGCCCGGTGCTGGGCATCGGCTTTGGCCTGCTCTTCGGCTACCAGCTCGTCATCGGCCTGGCCAACGGGGTGCTGGCCTACGTTGGGCCGTGGGCGCTGGTGGTCAGCACGCCGATGGTCCCCACGCCGCTGAGCGTGGCGCTGGCCCTTGGCCAGCCTCTGCCCACCGTCGTGCCCATCGTCGTCACCGCGCTCTGGTGCCTGCTCTTCACCGTCGTCGCCATCTGGGGCTTCAGCCGCGAAGAGTTCTAGCTGCTCCTCCCCAAACAAAGATCGGCGCTGCGGGCACAGCGCCGATCTTTGTTTCCCCTCGCCCACGCACTCACACACTCAGGCGTCGCCCTTACTCCACCCGCACCTCCCCAATCCCCGCGCTCACCTCCAGTTCGAGGAACCCGCCCGCCGGGTCGAAGCCCGGCGTCGTGTAGACATTGTCGCTGCGGCCGAAGCGCGCCGGAACGTCCACGCTGGCCAGCCCCGAGTTGACGGTCAGCCTGGCCGGCAAGTCGCCGGGCAGCACGATCGCCGTGCCGCCCACGCCGGTGGTCACCTCGGCCTCGGCCGCCTCGCTTGGGAAGATCACCCGCGTCTGGCCCACCCCGGCGCGCAACGTCAGCCGCTCCAACCGCAGCCCTTCCAGGTCGAGCGTCGTGCTGCCGGCCCCGGTCGTCACGTCCAGCCCCAGCGGCAGCTCACCGCTCAGGTTCACCTCCCAGGCTGCCGTCACGCTGCGCGCCGCCAGGAAGGGCAGCAGCAGCGGGTCGGTCACCTGCCGCAACCTCAGCCGCCCGATGCCGCCGCGCACGCGATAGTCCTGCGCGGCCGTCTCGCCCGGCCCGTTGCGCGCCGTGCCTTCCATCACATGGTCGGAGGCGCCCAGGGCCCCCACGCGCAGCTCGCCGGCCGAGAACTCCAGCGCAACCTCCAGGCGCTCGGCGCCCTGGGCGCTCTGGATCAGCGGCTGGACGTCTCCGGTGGGCATGTGCTGCGCCCGCAGCGCCGCCCACAGCAGCGCCCCGGCCACGATCAGCGCGCCGGCCACGACCACGAAGGCTACCGCTGCCGATGAGCGCCGGCCGATCAGCATGTCGAGCCCCAGCAGGATGAAGGTCACCGGCCAGAGTTGGATCAGCGCCGGCCATAGCCCGGTGGGCAGCATCCCCAGGTTTTCCAGCAGCAGCAGCGCCCCAATGGCGATCAGCACCAGGGGCCAGAACACGCTCGGGCGGCGATAGCCAGACATGGTTGCGGTCCTCGTCAAAAGCCTCTGCCTCACTTCTACGCGCCCGCCCCGGCGCGGTTGCGGCCGCCCCTGCTGGCGGCCGCCTCGTCCCCTCATCCCCCCTTCAAGTAGATGCCTCCCGGGTCCAGCACCTCCCGCAGCAGCCGCAGCTCCGCCTCCGCCGGCGGCTCGGTCGTGCGCAGCGCCGGCGCCGTGCGCAGGTTCCAGCCGGTGTTGGCCTTCGCCTGCGCCACCGTCTTGCCCGGGTGCAGCGCCACCAGGATCAGCTCGCCCTTCGCGTCTGGCTCCAGCAGCCCCAGGTCGGTTACCACGGCCTGCGGCCCGCCTCCGCGCACCCCGGACGCCCGGCGCGCGTCGCCGCCGCCCAGGAACCCCGCCCCGGTGACGAAATCGCAGCGCTCGGGGAAGCGGCGCTGCTGGTGCGGCGTGAGCAGGTAGGTGCGCTTGGCCCAGGCCGCGATCTCGGCGCTGCCGCCCGAACCGGGCAGCCGCACCTTGGGGCGCGCATACTCGCCGATGACGGTGGCGTTGACGTTGCCAAAGCGGTCGATCTGCGCCCCGCCCAGGAACCCCACGTCGATCAGCCCGCGCTGGAGGTAGAAGGCGAAGATCTCGTACATCGAGCACACGCTGGCCGCCCCCGACACCAGCGTCGGGTCGCCGATCGACAGCGGCAGCCGCGCCGGCTGCGCCCCCACCACCCCGGCCTCGTAGATCATCGTCAGCCGGGGCGCGTGCGTGCGCCGCGCCAGGTTGCAAGCCAGGTTGGGCAGCCCCACGCCCACGAACACCACGTCGCCGTCGCGCAGCAGCCGCGCGGCGTTGATCGTCATCAGCTCAGCCGCCGAATAGTCCATGCCTCTCCCCACGCTGCCCCTCAGGCCCTGACTTCCCGCAGTTTCGCGCTTCTGTCAGTCCACCAATTCCTGAAACCCATCAGCCCCTCGATCCCTCCGACCTGCACCCGCGCCTGGGCTCACCGGCGCACACAGCCACGGGCGCCAGCGCTCACCTCCCCCCCCGCCCAGTGAGCCTCCAGGAAGGCCAGCAGGTCGTCGGCCAGCGGCTGCCAGTTCTCCAGGCCGTTGGGCGCGCTGCCCGGCCACAGCGGCCGGCTGATCATGCCGAAGACGTGGTAATGCGGCGTGAGCGCCGCGGCCAGCGGCCGGTAGGCGCCCGGCGGGTAACCATTGGCGTGCGCCAGGTGCAGCGGTGGGCCGTCGCCCCCCAAATCCACCAGCCTCATACGGCCTCGGAGGCAACCGCGGCCTTTTGCGCGCGCAGTTGTGCCAGGGTGTGCTCACAGGCTTGCAGCATGGGCGTGTAGGCGTGCTCGAACGCGCGCTGCTGCTCGCGCGCCAGGCGCGGCAGGCGCCCTAGCGCCGTCCAGCAGAAGACCACGTGCGCCAGCGCGAACACCAGCGCCAACCCTGCCAGCGCGGCCGGGCCGGTCAGGCCGCCGAAGATCGCCGCCCAGGCCGCCCAGCCGGCCAGCCCTGCCGTCCAGCCGAAGATCAGCCCCCGGCCGGTGGCGCGCAGCGCGTCCAGCGGGCCGACGCGCCCGCCCGGCAGGCGGCAGGCGAAGAGGATGGCCAGCGCGGCCAGGTACTCGTAGAGCGCCGCCGCCAGCACCAGGGCTGCTCGCTGCGCCAGCGGTGCCAGCCGCCCGGCCGGCTGGCCAAAGACGATGACCGCCAGCCACGGCACGCTGCCCAGTCCCAGCCCGGTCAGCGCCGTGCCGGCCCAGAAATACACGGTCGTGCGCGCCTGCGCGCCGCGCCACAGCGCCCGGGTGCGGCGGCCCTCCGCCTCCAGCTCGGCCAGCTGCCGCGCCTGCTCGGCGATCTCGGCCTCCAGCCGCGCCATGCGGCGCCGGCGCTCGAGCGCCACCGAGCGCTGCGGCCGGGGCGTGCCGGGCGGCGGGGCCGGCGCGGCCCCGTCGGCCGTCCCCGCCCGCGGCGGGCGATACGGCCCGGCCAACTCCGCGTCGTAAGCCGCGCGCTTGGCCGGGTCGCTCAGCACGGCGTACGCCTGGTGGATGGCCTTCAGCCGCTCCTGGGCGAAGGCGCGCGCCTCGGGCTTGAGCTGGCTCAGCCGGTTGGGATGAAAGATCTGCGCCAGCGCGCGGTACGCGGCGCGGACCTCATCCGGAGTGGCGCTCGGCGCCAGCCCCAGCAGTTCGTAATGATTCATCTGCCGTCACGGCCATGGCCGAGCTTGATCGTCAAGATTGCAAACCTGTTGCTTTAGGTTCAAGTGCGCGAGCATCGTCATCAAAATTCCCCGTAATTGACCGGCTGGCTCCAGCGCGGCGTCACCGCCAGCCGGGCGCGCGCCTCGGGGCCGAGCTTGCTCCAGTAGGCCGCGCGGTCGGCCAGTCCGAAGACCCACTCGTTCAGCCAGGCGCGCACGCTCTCGGGCTTGGCCGAGAGCTTGTCCCACTCCAGGTAAAAGGCGTTGTCGCGGTCGTAATAGCCCTGCGTGTAGGAGGGGTGCGCGGCGTAGGGCACGTGGCAGACCGCGCTGACGATCATCGCCGGCAGGATCGTGCGGTTGGGGTCCGAGCGGATCACCCGTTCGTCCACGATCTCCTCGGCCGTGACGATCACGCGCCGGGCGGCGAAGGCCGCTTCCTTCTGCTCGCCCACGATGCCCCAGATCTGCGTGTTGCCGTCGGCGTCGGCGCGCTGGGCGTGGACGATGGCCACGTCGGGCGTCAGCGCCGGCACGGCGTTGAGCAGCCGGCCGCTGTAAGGGTCGGTGACGGTGCGGTACTGCGGGTTGGCGCGCGCCAGGTCGTCGGTCCCCACCGGCTGCATCGGCAGGAACGGCAGCCCGGCCGCGCCGGCCGTCAGCCGCGTGATCATGGCGAAGTGGCTGTACTCCTCGTAGGCCAGCCGCCCGGCCTCCATCTCGGCCCGCACCACGCGCAGCGAGCCCACCCCGGGGTTGCCCGAATACGAGAAGATGATCTTCTCGGCGCACCCGGCCGCCACCATCTGGTCGTAGAGGATGTCGGGCGTGGCGCGCGCCAGCGTCAGCCGCCGCCGCCCCTGGCGGATGATCTCGTGCCCGGCGGCGAACGGGATCAGATGCGTGAACCCGGCGGCGTAAATCAAGTCGCCGTCGTGGACGTGCTCGCGGATCGCTTCGGAGAGGGAGGTGAGCTTGGACATGGGGTAAGGGTGGCCCGTGGGAGGGATTATACAACCGGCGGCGGCCACGCCCCCACGCGCCGTCAGCCCGGCAGCCGCTGGCCGCCGCGGGGCTGACGAACCCCTACGCGCGTTAGCCCGCCCGGTGGCCAGGGTTGCCAGGCGCGGTGGCAGCGCGCCGATGGACTTGTTTAAGGAACCGCCGTTAGCGGCCGCGTTGTGAAGTTATTGTAAAGGCTGCGCCAGGTGACCAAATAGGCCAAATGGCGCGTAGGCCGCCGGCCCCTCCTTTGCTATCATCCCTCGTTGATCCAACCAAGCAGGAGAGACCCCATGCGAATCAGCAGCTTGACAAGTCTTCTGGCCGGCGCCGCGCTGGCCCTGGCCGCGTGTTCCGCGCCCGGCGGCGGCCAGACGCAAGATCTGACGGTGCAGGCGCAAGACCTGGCCTTCACCCCCACAACGCTGGAAGTGACCGCCGGCCAGCCGGTGAGGCTGACGCTTCAGAACAACGGCACGCTGGAGCACGACTTTACGATTATGGAATTCCCCATGGAGAGCGAGGCCCAAACAACCGGCGGCATGGACCACGACATGGGCGACATGG
>JADLEU010000410.1 GCA_020845955.1 Anaerolineales bacterium | reverse complement strand
CTAATGGGCTTCGCCATCATCTTGGGATACGTCGAAGCCCCTGCGTCCAATTTCCTGAAAACATCCGGCAAGTTCCTGGTCATCAGCGGCTTGGTGCTGAGTGCGCCCACTTACATGGGGTGGGTTGTCGAAGCTCTGCGCGGCCTGGAAACCGGCGTGGCTGATGCCTTCTCGGCATCGGGCAGCAGTACGCCGGCAACCTCGGTCTATCAGGTGCTGGACAAGGCCGTGACGGATGGCTTTCAGATCGGCGGCGACATGCTCGACAAAATGGGCAAGCGGCGCTGGTACGAAATCGGCATGGTGTTTTGGGACTTGCTGAACGCCATCATCATCTATGCTGCTACGCTCATCATCGCCATTCCTGCCGGCGCGATGGTCATCGTTGCCAAGATCATGCTTACCGTCATGCTCGGCATCGGCCCGTTCTTTATCGCCATGCTGATGTTCCCGGTCACGGCCAAATGGTTTGATAGCTGGTTCGGTCAGGTCATGACCTACATCTTGCAAATCGCCCTGGTGACAACGGTTCTCGGCCTGGGCCTGAAGTTTTTCAGTGCGCTTACGGCCAAGGTTCTGGCCGTGACCACTGACCACCCTATCGCCACGATGCTTGAAATCCTGATCGTTACGGGTGTGACCCTGTTCTTGCTGCAAAGGGCATTTGAGGCGGCGTCGGCCCTGGCCGGCGGCATGTCCTCGGCGGGTATCACACTGCGGCAAGTCACCCAGGCGGCGGCCTCCCCTGTCACCCAGGTTATGAACCGCCAAAGCACGCGCCGCGATATGCAAAGCGGGATGATGGTCACGGGTGGCCGGCTTAACCATCTGGCGGCGGGTAACTCGATGTGGAACCCGGCCTATCGGCAGCACGTCTTGCAGAACCTCGGCAAGAATTGGGGGCCGGCGAAAGGCGGCGACATAAAGAGGGGTTAAGCCATGTTCACGCTGATGGAACACGACGCCCTTTTGCGCCTCATGAGGCTTTCCACCGGCTTCATTTCTGACAGTCGGCGCGTGGCTCACTGGCTGCAAGAGTGGGAACGGTCGGCCAATCCTCGGGCCATCAAGGCGCGGGTATCTGGCCTTTCCGACCACACCGCCAGGGACATGCAGGAAGTCGCCCAGGCGGCAAAGCGGACAGGGGCGAAGCCCTCCACGCTCGGCCGCCTGGAATACGGCTACAACATGGAGAACATCGCGCGGGCCTATCCGCTGCCGTCGATGGAGTACGAACGATGAAGGACAGGCCGCACGACGAAGCAATGGCCGAGGCGTACCGCAAGCGGCCGGGCGAAGCGTTCGCCATGTTCCGGGCGCTGCTGCTCGATGGCGGCCAGCCTGGGGAATGGCGCATCTTCTGGCGTCATGTCCGGCTTGCGCTACGTCGGCGGTAAGTCCCTCGATCTGCACCACGGCCCCGCCTCGGCGGGGTTTTCTTTTTGGTGACGGTGGATCTTCCTCGATCGCGCGAGCCTGTCACCATTGCCGGGCATTGGTGACGCCGGCAGCTCGGCCAGGTCGTCGCCGTGTCACCATCGGGAACGGTAGTAATAATAATAGTCTTACTACTATTATTCCTATCCCCTACCCTACTCCGCGCTTCGCTTGGGCAACCCCTTCGGTTGCATCCCGCGTCCGATCTTGCCGGACTGGCTGCGGGGGCAGGCGCGGCGGGCGTTGCCCTTGACCTCCCCCTTGCCGATAGGCTGCATGGCTTCCAGTGGCATCAAGGGTAAAGGCTTCGCCCGGCATCCTCGCCCGGTCGCCTTCGGCGCTGCGGCCTGCGGTGCCGCCCTTGACACCACTTCCAGCCAAACGGCCCCAGGTGCCCCGGTTTTCGGTTTTCAAGTGGAAAGGGGGTCAAGGGTGAAACCGGAAGCCGCACGCGGAGCGCAGCCCGCAGGGCGAGCACCGAACGGGTGAGGATTTCAGGGCCGCAGGCCCGGCCCTTGATGCCCTTGGAACGTCCCAAGCCTCTAGTCTGGGGGGCAGTCAAGGAAGCGAAGCGCCCCGCCGGCTGCACCCCTGACGACAGAGGGCGACTCGCTCCCTTCCCGCCGGGGCGGGAAGGGCGGGGGGATGGGTGGCGGGCGCGGAACGCGCCTTTCTCCCGCTCGCCGGCCGTGCTGGCGTGGGGGCGGTGTGTAGGCCCGTCCCATTGGAATCGTTGGCCTTTTCCTGGATTCAAGACAGATTCAGCGCATGGCAGGCCCGCCGGACGCCCCAGGAAGCGCCATAGGCGCTTTTTGAGGGCTTGGCAGGGGTCGGGTCGCCCCTACCCTGGAAAACGCTCCTGCGGCCTTCCCGCGCGCTCTGGTGCCCGTTCTGTGGCACGCCGGCCCGGCCCACTTCTTTTCTGAAAGCCCATTGCGGCCTTTCCGCTTGCGCTGTTGGTTCCTGGCGGGGCGCGTAGCGCCCTGCCCTGCGCAGGCGGTCGAGCTGCACCGCGCGGCCTTGGCCGCGCCTTGGTAAAGCGTTCTGGCCGAAGGCCAGCCATTCGACCGGAGGGGGAGCCGGCGAAGCCGGGGGAACCCCGTAGGGGTGCCCCGCCGAAGGCGCAGGCCGGCGCCGTAGGCGACGGGGCGGAGCGCGAAGCGCGAAGCGCGTAGGGTAGGCGCGCCCGTAGGGCGTTGCGGCGGTTCGTTTCGTGCTGCCGGTCGAGTTTTCCACCGCGCGGGCCGCTCCAATTACCAGCAAAAATTTATAGGAGATTCTTTAAAGGCAGAACCGTCCCGGTTTTAGGGGGGGTGCGATTTATCGCGCCGGGGGGGTGCGATTTATCGTGGATAAGTGGCCTTGGGGGGGTGCGATTTATCGCACGAGGGGGGTGCGATTTATCGTGGATAAGTTGCACTATCCACAAGGTTTTTCCACCGTTTTGGATGGTGACAAAGTGCGCGCCTGGTCGTGTCGATCTGTCGCCATCCGAACCCGGCCCGCTCGGGGGCAAGGGGGGGGTGATTTATCGTACTGGCGCGGCCTGCCGAGGGGGGGCGATTTATCGCGCGTTCAGGCTGGTGATGGTGACGCGGCCGAGCTGGCCAGCTCGATGCGGTGTCACCATGCCGCCGGGACGGCGGAACGAAAGGGATAGAAGCCCGCAGGGGGCGAGACTGCCGGCAGCGCCGGCCGGCTCGATGCGTAGCACGATAGCCCGGCCCTGGCATCGCCAGGGTGAGCCTACTTCGTGAGCTTCTTCGGAATCGGCGGCGGCGAACCAAGCAGCAGAAGCCCGCCCGTCACCTGCTTAACGTTCGCGTTCGGATAGACGGCCTGCACCCTGCGCAGCACCGGCAAAAACTCCTTCTTGAAATCCTTGTCGGGGTCTTTGCCCTTGTATTCCTGGGCGAACTGCTCGCGCAGCGACTTCCAATGCAGCACCACGCCCTTGCCCTCGATGCGGTGCAGGCGATGGGCCAGCCACGCATACACGTCCAAGGCCAGCGCGGAGCCTTTCAGCGCGTGCAGGGCGCGATTGTCCAGCGGCACGGCGCTATCGCGCAGCTCGTTGAAATAGTGGTCGGAAAGCGTCATCACGCCCGGCCATAGCGGGCGCTGGCTGCTGTCGCGGTTGGACACCCAGGCGTCGAACTGCTCGACGGGCTGGCCGTTGAACGTGCGGCCCCGGAAACCGAGCTGCAAGCGGCACGCGGCCAAGGCGTGCATCTGCTTGCGCAAGGTCGTATAGCGCGCGCCCTGGCTGACGGTATCGGCCCCGAGCATCAGGCGCAGGAACTCGGCCGCACTGTCACCGATGGGGATTTCCCGCGCACCGTGGCGCACGGCGTAGGTTGAAACCCAGGCCAGGGCAAGGCGCGGCATCACGCCATAGGGGATAGGCTGCTGCACCGGCCCCTTGCCCTCGTCCAGATAGCCGGCCTGCACATTCACCCAGGCCGCGCCGGACTGGCGCATGAACTCGCGGCCCTCGACCTTGGCGCGAGGCAAACCGACTTGGCAAAGCACGGCATGGGTGAAAGCCATGTCCTCGCCGCTCGGCGGCGTGGTGGCGATGTCGGTCGCCACGTCCAGCAGCTTGTTTTCCTGCGGCGTGAGCACCACGGCGCGCGAGCTGCGCGCCTTCTTCGCCGGCACGGCGTTTTCCTGGGCGCGTTCGACCTTCTGCACGGCCCGCTTGACGGCCGCCGGCAGCTTGAGCGAAGCGCCGACATTGCCCGGCACATAGTCGCGCTGCCGGCGGGCCTCGGCCGTCTTGGCCGCCACGGCGGCGGCATCGCCCGCCGGGATGCCGGCGGCGATCAGCTCGGCGCGGTAGGTCGCTTCATCGAACTGGTCAGCGCCTTTTTTGGGACTGTCGCCCAAATCTAAGGCTGTCTGTCTGCCGCCATTTTTGCTAAGATTGGTCATGGTCATTTGCCTGTTTTGGTGATGGTCAGCGGCCCTTTTTGAGTTCGTCACTCCGGGGCCGCACCCCGGCCCGACACTGTTAGCGCGGTGTCGGGCCTTTCTTTTTCACATCGGGCCGGCAGCCTCCCGCCAGTTGGACGAATCCACGATGATTTCCGGCGCAAGGTGCGCCACGTCGGCCAGCGTCGAAAGCGCCTTCTCGAACGTGCGGAAGCGCACCGGGCGGCCGTCGTAGGTGATCGCGTGCAGCGCCCTGCCCTGGCGCGCGTACAGCATGAAACCGGCCTCGTCGTCGGGATAGAGCACGGCTTGCACCGGCTCCCGGCCGGGCGTGTCGCACGCCGCGCTGAAACGGTCGAACGTCCAAGGCCGCCCCTTCCTGGGCTTCGGCTCCAACTGGTCAAAGAAGGCATCCACGAACGCGCCGAGCTGGTCTTGCGGGATACCTGCGTTTTCAAAGTCCTGGTGTTGCTGGTTCATCTTCGTCACTCCTAGAAACCGGCGTTAGCGCGCCGGGGTTGGTATTGGTGACAAGTAGATCTCGCCGGCGAGATCCGCTTGTCACCACGTCACGGCGTTTGCTGCGCCGCGTGTTTCACTCGCAAAATTTCCACGGTGCGGGTTTCATCCCACACGCGATAGAACACGATGTAATTCCGATGGGCGACCAGCTCGCGCACATAGTCCGGCAGGCCGGGCCGCCCGGTGCGGCCAAGCTCCGGGTGCTGTGCAAGGGGCAAGGTCTTGTCGCGTAGCTCCTGGCCGAAGCTGCGCGCCCTGGTCGGGTTGTCTTTGCCGATGTATCGAACGATGCCGCGCAAATCCTCGCGGGCCTTCGGCCGCCACTCGATGCGGTAGGGGGTCTTTGCCTTCGCCATAGATCAGTCGGCCAGCTCGGGACGCCATGCGCGCACGATGGCCTTGAAGTCGGCTTCATAGCCCAGGCTGTCGGGGTACTTGCTGACGCGGGCGACGAAGGCAAACACGGTCGTCATGTCGGCCGTGATTGCATCGTCCAGCGCCCATAGCGCGGTAAGGTCGAAGCTGCCGCAACTGCCGGCGTTCCACCACGCCAGCAGGAAATCGGCAACGCGCCGGCTCTGGCCGGTGTCGGCCTTGGCGATGCGGATAAGGCGCTCAAGCGCCGCCTGCTCGGCGTCGGTCATGTTCCTGGCCGGCTCGGCCGCCAGCGCGGCCAGGATGGCCGGCGGGATGCCCTCGGGCTGGTGCGGTTGCTCCTTCATGCGCGCTTCCTCGCGGCCGGCTTGTGTTCGGCCATCAGGGCGGCAATGTCGGCATCCATTTCGGCCATGACGTCATCGTGCGAAATGTTCGGCCGGGGGTCGTCGATGGATTCCTGAATCTCGGCGGCCAGCCACTCCGTATAGGCGGCGGCTTGGTGCGCCTTGCGCATCGCGTCGGCCCGGCCACGGTTGCCGGCGGTTTCCTCTTTCTCGGCCGGGTTCCATTCGCTGGCGTCGAACTGGCCGATGGTGATGCCCACGTCGCGCAGGACGTTCAAGGCTGCAACGGGATTGCCGAAACGGCGCGGCTCGTTGCTGCGGGCCTTCGCCAGCAAGGCGGCGGCCCCGCTGCGCGTGGCGATCTGCACGAGGAACGCCCCGCCCTGCCCTTTCAGGGTCACGCCTTCCACGCCGCCGGCATCGCTCGCGGCGCGAAGCTGTTCAATGGTCATGCTTTGCATGATTCACTCCTTATAGGGTGATGAAAGTAACAGGGTTGATTGTGCATGTTTTCTAGGAAACGTGCAAGCAGAATCTAAGAATACCGTGTTGCTGTCGTTTGTGGCTTGCAATCGGCCTCCACCATGTAAAATATAAGGTTGGGTGTTAGCTGCCTGTTGCAGCGAGACAGGTTCATGCGTCGGTCGGGCCGCCACGCGGAGTTTTGACGACCATGAACCGCCACACCACGCGGCACGATTTGCCGCGCACCCAACTTCTGGCCGAACGCGCCTTCGCCACCCTCGAACGATTCCTGCACATCGAAGCCGCCAGCGGCATCGTGCTGCTGATTGCCGCCGCCGTGGCGCTGATCTGGGCCAATTCGTCGTTTGCCGACAGCTATCACGCGCTCTGGCACTTGCCTGTATCGCTCGGCATCGGCGGCTTCACGTTCTCGCAGTCGCTGCACTTCATCATCAACGATGCCTTGATGACCGTTTTCTTTTTGGTCGTCGGCATGGAGATTCGCCGCGAAATCCATGAGGGTGCCTTGAGCAGCCTACGCCAAGCCAGCTTGCCAATAATGGCCGCGTTGGGTGGCGTCATCGTGCCGGCGCTCATCTACCTGGGCTTGAACGCCGAGCCGTCACGGCTTCATGGCTGGGCCGTGCCCACGGCCACCGATATTGCTTTTGCTGTGGGCGTGTTGGCGCTGCTGGGCCGAGGCATTCCCTCCAATGTGCGGGTGTTCCTGCTGGCCCTGGCGATCATTGACGACATCATCGCCGTGCTCATCATCGCGCTGTTCTATTCCGGCGGCCTCGACTGGCACGGCTTCATCATCGCCGGGCTGGGCATCCTGGCCGTGCTCGGATTCCAGCGTATGGGCATCGGTTCGGCCTTCGCCTATGTGCTGCCTGGGGCGATCATCTGGATTGGCCTACTGATGACCGGCGCACACCCGACGTTGGCCGGTGTTGTGCTCGGCATGATGACGCCGGTTGTGTCGCGGCCCATGCGCGAGCGCCCGCTAGATATGGTGACAAACGCGGCGCAAAAGCTCCGTGACCATGACGATGCCAAAGGCGCACATCACCTAGCTATGCCGCTTCGGCAATTGCGGTTGGCCCAGCGTGAGCTGCTGCCGCCCGTGGTGCGCGTACAAATGGCCCTGCATCCCTGGGTCGCCTTCGGCATCATGCCCTTGTTCGCATTAGCCAATGCCGGCGTGAGCATGGACGGCATCGACCTGTCGGCCGCTGGCCCGCAATGGGTGATGGCCGGCGTCGCGCTGGCGCTGGTGCTCGGCAAACCGCTGGGCGTTGTAGGCGTGAGCTGGCTAATGGTGCGGATGGGCTGGTGCCAGCTACCGCCCGGCGTGTCATGGGGCGGAGTCGCGTTGATCGGCTTACTGGCGGGCATTGGCTTCACCATGTCTATCTTCATCGCCATGCTCGCGTTCGAGAGCGAAGCCTTACTAGGTGCGGCCAAGCTCGGCGTGCTGGCCGGGTCGCTGATAGCAGCCATGCTAGGGCTGGCCTGGGGCGTCGTGTATCGACGCACGAACACAACCACCTAGACAAAAAAGGTAGGCCAGAATTTCATGGTCATTATGGGTTGCGCTTTCACTTATTGGCTATGGCTGATAAGCTAGGCCAATTAAGGCATACCCAAATTGACCATGAAGGAACGGCCCATGACCGGCATGAAGGTGGCGCGCATCTATCTGCGCGTGAGTACGGACAGACAGGACTTGCAGCGCCAGGAAAGCATCGTGGAAGCCGCGAAGGCGGCCGGGTACTACGTCGCCGGCATCTACCGGGAAAAGGCATCAGGGGCGCGGGCTGACCGCCCCGAGCTGCTGCGCATGGTGGCCGATCTGCAAGCCGGTGAAACCGTCGTCGCGGAAAAGATAGACCGCATCAGCCGCCTACCCTTGGCCGAAGCTGAAAAGCTGGTCGATTCCATCCGGGCCAAGGGTGCCAAGCTGGCCGTGCCCGGCGTGGTCGATCTGTCGGAGTTGGCCGCGTCGTCCGATGGTGCGGCGCGTATCGTGCTGGAAGCGGTGCAAGACATGCTCTTGCGGCTCGCGCTACAGATGGCCCGCGACAACTACGAAACGCAGCGGGAACGGCAGCGCCAGGGCATCGAACTGGCGAAGCGTGCGAACAAGTACGCCGGGCGGCCGACCGACAACGCCATGCACGAACGCATCGCCGCCCTGCGCTCAAGCGGCCATAGCATTGCCGATACGGCGAGGCTGGCCGGGTGCAGCACCAGCCAAGTTAAGCGCGTGACGGCCCTCATGCGGGCCGCCGATGGTGACAAAGCGAGCTGACCAGGTGCGCGGGCCTGTCGCCAAGACAGATTCAGCGCGGCCGGGGCGCGACGAACTCGGCAAGGTCGATTTCCCCCGCGATGAACCGGGCCGCGTGTTCCTCGTCGGCCTGGGACGGCTTGAAACCTTCAAGGCCGACATTTGCCCGCGCGAAATTGACGGCCTCCTGTCGGCTGCGGCGTTCTGCTTCGCTGATAGCCGGCCGCGCGGCCTTCTTATCGTCCATAGTCATGCCCTCGTTTCCTTGCCCGTCGCAGCTCGCCAAGCGGGCGCATGTTGTTGGTCGTTCCAGCGTACATAGGGGAAATGAAGCTGTTCGCACTCAAGCCCTAGATGCTCGGCTATCACGTCTATGGTGGCGTCGATCACGCCCGGCTTGCGTGCAATCCATGCAAGGGTGCGAGAGTCCGCCTTGTGGTCATCAAAAAAGCGAAGCAACGCCCTTTCCAGCTCGGCGGCTTGCTGCCAGTTCGCCAAGGCGTAGAGCGAGAAAACCGCCATACCATCCCGCAAACGGGAATTGCTAAAGATGTGCAAGAGGCGGCCTTCAAGCTGCTGCGTGATACCGATCTTGCTCATTGCGAACCGGCTGTACGGGTCGCCCAAGACGTAGAAGAAAGCCGGCCCTGCCCGCCTATCGTCCATAGCCGTAGCCGGTTTCCGCTTCATAGTTGCCCTGGTGGTCGCGGCTCACTTCCACGTCGTCGCCCACGTCCATTTCTGCGCCCTCGATCTGCGGCACCATCACGCGGTCGCCGTCGGCCTCGATGACGAAGGCCCGGCCCTCGTCGTCGCGCTCGATCTGCTGCACCACTTCACCCGAGAACGATTCATCACGCGCCAGGATTCGCGCCTCGTACTCGGCGGCCAGTTCCGGGCTAACGCCGGCATGGCTCAATTCCTCGGCGTGCTGCTGCTCCTGGGCGTGCTCAACGGCGGAATGCAGGCGCTCGCGCTCCCTGCTGATGCCCTGCCCTTCCGTGCCGGCCAGCTCGGCGCGAAGCTCGGCATTCTCGGCCCGCTCGGCCGCGTACAGCCCGGCATAGTCCGGGCGGGGGTCGGCGGCCTCGATGCTGCCGCCCTCGATGCGCTCGCACATCACCTGGGCCGGCTGCACGTCGCCAGCAGGCCCGCCGGCTTCCCGGTCGCGGTCGTGAGGTCGGTCGGCCTGCTCGGCCTGGAAAACACGCTGCCGGCACTCGGCCAGCTCGCGGGCCAGCTCGGCGCGGCGGGTCGGGTCGGTTTCGCGTTCCAGCTCCAAGGCCAGCGTGCCGCACTGGTCGCGCAACGCGGGCAGCTCGTCGGCGTGTTCGGTGTCGTGCTCGTTCATGGTTCGAGGGTCATCCCACGGTCGAGAAGCTGGTAAATCGCCATGTTGATGAGAGCGGCCCGCGTCTGCCCTACCTTGGCGGCCATCGCGTCGAGCCTATCCACCAGCTCAACGGAAATGGTGAGGCTGATTTGCTCTTTGTTGCCCTTCATCGTGCGCTTACGGGCGCGGGCCGGCGTAGCAGGCGCAGGGGAAACGGCACCGTCCGGCGCGGCATTGATGAAAGCATCCGCGTTCGGCGTCGGCTTCTGTGTCTTGGGGGTTGGTCTAGTAATCGCCATTGCATTGCCCTTGCATTGTCAAAGGATATGAATTTACGTTCTTATGCCTAGTCAAACAATGCGGAAACAAGCGCGTTCAGTTCCGCCATTGCCTTCTTGTCGTGCGGCTTGAGTTCCAGCACGGACAAGCCCGCGCCGGCCGCGTTGGCAAACGCCTTGCGGCGTCGGATGGGGGTCGGCAGGTATTCAAACTGCGGCACGTCAGCCACGGCCGCCGCTGCCTCGGTGTTGTCGGTTGAGGCTTCGCCAGGGTCGGCGCAGTTCAACACGGCCACGGCGCGCAGGCCGTCCCGCACGCTGCGGGCTTCATCGACCAGGGCGGCTATGTCGTTCAGCGCCCATACGTCGTAGCTCCTGGGCTGGAACGGAACCACGATCACATCAGACAGCACCAGCGCCGCACGCAAGGCGGTGGAATCTCGGCCGCCGGCATCAATGATGATGTCCTGAAACTTGCCCTGCTGCTGCATGACCTGGGCGCGCAAGGTCGGGCCGTCTGGATAGCTCGCGCAGGCGATGCCCGGCGCGTGGTCAGCATCGGCCCGGATGCTGATAGCGGTCTGTGCCGTGCCCTGACGGTCGGCGTCGATCAGCCACACGTCGCGGCCAGCCAGCGCCCGCGCGATTGCGATATTCACGGCGAGGGTGGTTTTCCCTACGCCGCCTTTGGTGTTGCCCACGGTCACTATCATGGTTCGCCTCATTCATATGAAAAGGATAGTCTAATTATATCCAATTCCCGCGCTTTGGCAATTCGTTGCCCATGAATTGCAGTGCATGGGATGGTGACGCCGCGGCCGTGGCCAGGTCGCCGCGGTGTCGCCAAAAGGGCAGGGCGCTACCGGCTGCGGCCGGTGTCGCGTGGTCGGCGCTGCGGCTCCTGGCCGCGCTCCTGTTCCGGCTCGGCCGTGCGGCCTGGGCCGCCCTGGGCGGGCTTGGCGCGCTCGGCCTGGGCCATGTAGGCCCGCCCGGCCTTGATCGCCTCGCGGCGCTGCTCGTATCGCTCCTGCAAGCCCTTGTCGCTGAACTCGACGTAAAGCCCCTTATCGGCCGCAATGTCGGCCATCGCGTGCCTGTATGCCTCATCGCCGCCGCGTAGCCGGATGCTCGGCCCGAACTTCGCCAGGGCGAGGCGCAGGCCAGTTTCCAGCGTGTCGCGCTCGGTCTGGTTGAACTCAACAGCCGGCCCGGTATCGGTGAACATGGCCCGGCGCTGCTGGTCGTAGTAGGTCACATTGCCGTCCTGATCGACCTTGTAGCCGGCCGGCGCGGGTAGCTTCCTGATCGGCGCGGCCTCGGGATGGCGGCCGTCCTTGTCCTCGATGCGCTCGCGTGTGGCCGGCTGCGGCTGTCTCATGCGCTGCCGGCGCAGCTCGGCCAGGGCGTCGGCATCGCCACGGTCGGCACGCTCGGCCAGATAGGCGCGGTACTGGTCGGCCGGCTTCATGCGATACCGGGTTTTCAGCTCGGCGCGCTCGGCCTCGATCTGCTCGCGCAAGGCAAGGTCGCGCTTCACCTTCTCCATACGGGCCAGGGACAAGGCGGCTTTCCGCTCGGTGGCCTTCATGGTGCTGTCGTTCTGGATGGCCCGGCGCTCGGCCTGATACTGGCGGCGCTGCTCGGCGCGGCGCTCCTGTTCCTGCTGCTTCTGCGTCTGCCAATCCTGTTCCCGGCGCTCGCGCTGCTGCGGTTGCCACTCCCGGCGGTAGTCGGCCCAAAGGTCGCGGCGCGGTGCGCTGCGGGCCGGCTGCTGCACTTCGCGGCCCTGCTGCTCGGCATAGGTGCCCCGCAAGATCGGCGCGGCCTCGCGCCAGGGCAAATGCAGCTCCTGGGTAAGAAAGTCGGTCACGTTCAGGTTTCGACGGCCGCACCGTATGCGGTCGCTGCCGTCCTTCGCCTTCGTCACCTCGTATTTGTCGGGCATCACGCCATGCGTGCGGCTCACGGTCGCCAGCAGGCGCGCGGCGTCCAGCTCGCGCTTGATCGTGTCGAACTCGCCCCGGCCGGCATCCTGGCCGCGTGTGGCCGCTTCGTGCCGCTCGGCAATGCGCTGGCCGACGACGGTATCCGCCGGGCGGCCGTCGCGCTCCTGGGCGGGCGAGGGCAGGGGGGCCGGCTCCCTGGTCGGCTGCGCCCTGGTCGGGGTCGGTGGCTCGGGCTGCGGTTCGATCTCATGGGCGGCCCGGTGTTTGGCGTAGAAGCTGGCCGCGCGCTCGGCCAGCATGGCCCGGCGCTGCTCCGGCTCGGCCTCTCGATAGGTGGCGTATGCCTTGCGGCTCCCGCTGTTGAGATATTTCAGCTCGGCCGCCCTGACTTCGTGCCACTCCTTCAAGCGGTCGGCAATGTCGGCCGGGGTAGGGCGGGGTGCTTGCGCGTCCTCGTATCCCTGGCGCAGCTCGCCGGCCAGCCGGCGGCGCTTCTCGTCTGCCGGCAGCTCGATAAATTCGCGGCTGAAAACATGGTCTTTCAGGTTGATGCCCTTGGCCGCGCCCTCGGGCTTCACGTTGAGATATTCGCCGGTCTTGCCTGCGTTGCGGGCCTTGGTGTCGCCATGCTCGGCCACGATGGCCCGGAACTGGTCGAAGTCGGTCACGCCCTGGTCAAGCACCACGGACAAGATGCGCTCTTTCAATTCGTGGTTCGCGCCCTTGAAATAATCGCCTTTGTATCTGGCAATCATCGCGCTTTCGTCTGTGAACTCTAATCGCCGGTTATCTTTCGGACTGGCAAGCCCATATTTGGCGTTGATGTGTTCCTGAAAGGCTTCAAGGAATTTGGTCTGCTGATCGACCTTGCCGAACGGGTTTAGATTCCGCTGACTCAATAGGTTGTATTCAGGAATGACGATGTGAATATGTGGCTTACGCTCGATGAACTCGCCCGTTAGCTGGTTGGTGTAGCTTTTCAGCCTGGGCAAATGGGCCTCGGCATAGAAACTGTATTCGTCCAGGTCATAGGCCGTCATGGCGAATTGCCGGAACTCGTCGGTGATCGCCTGCAACAATTCCGGGCTGATTTCGTCCTCTTTGAAAGCAAGGGTGATGTGCAAATACCGCTCGCCCTGCTTGTCCATGCTGTTGATGATGGCGTCGGTTCGCTTCAAGCTCCCGGCCAATATCACGCGCTCGTCCAGCTCGGCGCGGTTGTAGTCGCGTCCGTCCTTTCGGCCTTCTTCCAGATATTCGCGGATTCCGGCATCGCCGCCACGCACCCTAATCAGCATGGTCGATGACCCTTTGCATCATTTCCTCAAGGGCATGTAGCGAGGCCAGGATGCCGGCATAAGTCGCGGGTGTGGCCGTACCTGCCAGCTCGGCCGCGTTCGCCGCATGGGCGAGCTGGTTCATGTTGTTGCTGGTCTTGTTGAACAGGTACAGCAGCCGGCGCTTGTCGCTGCTCGTGGGCACGCGGGCGACAACCTGGGTGCGGTTCTGCAAGACGCACTCGCGGAAGAACTCGGACGGCTTCAATCCTGACGCCTCGACCTTCGCCAGATAGGCGGCATGGTCGGCGTCGGTAAGGCGAAAGCTCACCGGCCGGGTGAGCTTCTGGCCGTCTGCGGGCTTGCGGGGCATGGGCGGGCCTCCCTTCATTTCCTGCCCGGACGGCGGCCAGGGCAGGGCGGTTGCAGGCCGGCGCGGGCAGCGCCGGGCGGTCTTGCCGGATGGCGACGAATCCCCGGCCTGGTGGGCGAGGATCTGTCGCCAGTCGGCGCGGCTCCCGAAGGGGCCGCCGGCAGGGTTTCCAAAGGGGGGCAACCCCTTTGGGCACGGGATATGTGTCAAAACGCGGAGCGTTTTGTAAACATATCCGACGTGCCTATCCTGCGCGTCAATCCTATGCGGGGAAGTATAACGCAGCACATACATTGCCTCAACACGCGCGATACACTGCATTAGCACTGCATATGCACGCTTGACACTGCAAATACACTGCATGATAATTGCGCTCAAGCGGCGAAAGTCGTTTGACGCACTGCATACGCACTGCAAAAATGGCGTTTTCCGGCAACGGGACAACGCAAAGAGGTTGATAGATGACGAAAACCAGTGTGGCCGACGTGCTGCGCGAGCTGGCGAAGGGCGACAAAAGCCGCTCGGAAACGGCCCGCCTGCGCGACGTGATAGACGAAGTGGAAGCCGCCCTAGCCGCTGGCGTAAGCCGGTCGGCGGTGCTGGATGCCCTACACGGCCAGGGCTTCACGATGACGCTAAAGAGCTTCGAGAGCGCCCTTTATCGCATCAGGAAACAGCGGGGGCAGGACACGGCAGGAACACCGGCCGCGCCCGTCCCGGCTCCGCTTG
>JADLEU010000409.1 GCA_020845955.1 Anaerolineales bacterium | reverse complement strand
TGGTAGCCCGCCTGAACCGCATCAGCGACGCCATTGCCGCCCTGATGCAGGCCGCCGCTCCGCCCGAGCTGCGCCTGGTGAACGATCTGCTGCAGGCCGAGAGCGACGAGGCGGCCGAGGTCGCCCTAAAAGCTCGGCGCGAAGAGATCACCCAGCAACTGGTTGAGGCGATGACCTACCTGGGTGACAGCCTGCGGCAGCAGGGCCAGCCCGAGCTGGCCGCGCGGCTGGAGAAACTGCAAGGCGTGGCCGTCGGCGAGCTGATGAAAACCAACTGGACTCGTTAGCGGCCGGACTGGCAGGCCGTTCGCTCTCCCAGCCGTGGCACAACGCAGGCCCTTGAGCTCGAGCCAGCCGCAACGCCGCGGCTGGATTCACACGGGGTAAAGACAGACAACGTCCATGAATAGATCCGGCAGCAGCACGCCAATTGTCATTGGGATCGTCGTCGCGCTGGTGGCCTGCCTGTGCCTGTGTATCGCGGCCCTGGTCGCAAGCGGGCTTGTGTTCTACCAGCGCACGGCCAACTTCGCCACCGAGATCTCGACCCGCATCAGCAGTATTATCACCGAGGCCGCGACGACGCCCGAGGGCGACCCGACGCCGAACATCGTCACCACGCCGGTGCCGACACCGGTGGGCGATGCCGGCGAAACCCTGGACATCTTGGAAGCCGAGATTATCCCACAGGCCAACCTGCGCGAGCTAGCCATGCGCCTCAAGGGCATCCCCGACATCCCCGAGGTGGTGAGCGAGACACCGGCCGACCACGAGATCGGCACCGTGCTCGACTTCAACGCCACCGATACGGACACCGACGAGAATTTCACGGTCAGCGCCGTGCTCGTCTACAAGTCGGAAAACGCCTATTTCTTCGCCGAAGAGGGGCTGGACGTCGACCTCGACGAGGTGCGAGCGCTAGTGGACGACTTCCAGGCCAACTCCTACCCCACCAACCGCGAGTTCTTCGGCAGCGAGTGGAACCCCGGGGTGGACGGCGATCCGCGGCTGTACATCTTGTACGCCACCGGCCTCGGTTCGGCCGTGGCGGGCTATTATTCATCTCAGGACGAGTACTCGCGCCTAGCGAATGAGTTCTCCAACGAGAAGGAGATGTTCTACATCAATGCCGACGCCGTGGCCGTCGACGACCCCTACCTGTACAGCACCCTGGCCCACGAGTTCCAACACATGATCCATTGGTATCACGACGCCAACGAAGAATCGTGGATGAACGAGGGATCATCGGAGCTGGCGCAGCTGCTGAACGGCTATTACGATGCCGGCGCCGACTATGCCTTCGTGACGGACCCTGACCTGCAGCTCAACACCTGGGTCGATTCGTCGCACGAGGACTTTGGGCCGCACTATGGCGCCTCCTATCTGTTCATGGCCTACTTCCTGGATCGCTTTGGCCACGAACTGACACAGGCACTGGTGGCCGATCCGGCCAATGGCATGCAGGCCGTTAACGACGTCTTGGACAACCAGGACGCGACCGACCCGCTCATCGGCCAGCCGATCACCGCGATCGATGTCTTTGGGGACTGGGTCATCGCCAATTACCTGGGTGACCCCAGCGTGTCCGACGGGCGCTACGACTACCACAACTATGCCGACGCGCCCACGATCCCCTTCCCGACCGACAGCTTCTCCGACTGCCCGATCGGCGAATCGGCCACCGTCGCCCAGTTCGGCGCCGACTACTATCAGATCGAGTGCTCGGGCGAGGTAACCATCTCCTTCACGGGCTCGCAGCAAGTGCAGGTCGTCTCCACTAAGCCCAACAGCGGCCGCTATGCTTTCTGGGGCCACCGCAATGACGAGAGCGACACGCGCCTGACGCGAGCGTTTGACCTCACCGGGCTGGAAGCGGCCACGCTAGTCTTCCAGACCTGGTATGAGATCGAGGAAGACTGGGACTACGCTTATCTGGTCGTTTCTACCGATGGCGGCGCCATGTGGGAGATGATTGAGACCCCATCCGGCACCAGCCGGAACCCGGTCGGCAACAACTTGGGCTGGGGCTACACTGGCAACTCGGGGGGCGGCGGCTCGGGGAAATGGATCGAGGAGACGGTCGACCTCTCCGCGTTCGCGGGCCAAGAGATTCTGGTGCGCTTTGAGTACGTGACCGACGCGGCCCTCAACATGGCGGGGTTCATGGTGGACGACATTCGGGTGCCTGAGTTGGATTACGCGACGGACTTCGAGGCCGATGACGGCGGCTGGGAGGGCGAGGGGTTCGTGCGTATGGACAACCTCCTGCGCCAGGAGTTCCTGGTGCAGGTGATCCTGGAAAACGGCGAGACCACCGTGGAGCGCATGGCGCTCGACGGCGCCAACCAGGGCAGCCTGACCGTCGATCTGGGCAGCGGGAGCGCCGTCCTGGTCATCTCGGGCACGACTGGCTTCACCACCGAACCGGCCAGTTACGAGTTCTCCGTCGACTAACGCGGGGCCGGGCCAGGCAACCTGGTCGGAACCTTATAGCCCGGCCCCCCCCGCGCGGCGCCCTCGCGCAGCACACCGATCGCAGCGTAGGGACGAGCGCAGCGAAGGGAATTATCGGCCGAGGCCGGCCTCGGCCTGCCGGTGGGCGCGCCGCACAAGCGCGGCGCCTCCGGCAATCCCGAATAGGCCCCTTGACCCTACACTAGGGCGCGGGCATCGGCCGGTTATCCAGCCGAAACCCGTGGCCGCGCACCGTCACAATGTACTGGAAGTTGGGATCGATCTCGGCCAGGCGGTCGCGTACCCGGCGGACCAGCGCGTCGATGGCCTGCTCGGAAACCCCTAGCCCGCTGGACTCGGGCCAAACGGTGAGGATGACCTCCTCACGCGAGCACACCTGGCCCGGTCGCTGGTACAGCAGCTCAAGGAAACGAAATTGTGGCACGGACAGCGGCGGGTCGAGCTCGCGCTCCAACAGCCAGACGCGGCGAGAGGCGCCGTCGAGCCGCAGCCAGCCGACGCTAACCACTCCCCCCCCCGCCGTGGCCTCGATGCGCAGCGGCACAGTTGCCTCCGAACCCACGTAAGCCAGCTTAGCCACCAGCGCCACCTGGATCAGGTCGCCATCCTGCAAGGACTGCGCGCCGCGCAGCAACTGGCCGTTCAAGTGGGTGCCGTTCTTGCTGCCCAGGTCCTCGAGCTCAAACCCGCCATCCAGCCGGCGCAGGCAGGCGTGGCGGCGGCTGACCTGCCGGTCGGGGATGACGATATCGCAGCCGGGATCACGCCCGATATAAGCCTCGGGCTTATTGAGGACCCAGCGCTGGCCGGTGACCGGGCCCGATTGGCCGATGAGAATAGGGACGTCATTTTTCCCGGGCATTGGTTCAGGTTATAATACCGGATAGACCAGAGGTCAAGGCACAGGCACGATCGCTCGCGGGCCAGCGGAGGGACTGGCCCCACGCCGGAGCAGCCTGTCCGCCAGGCGCCTGCCGCCGTCTCTCCCGCGCCGCGAGTGATTGAAACCTCTCGCTGG
>JADLEU010000408.1 GCA_020845955.1 Anaerolineales bacterium | reverse complement strand
GGGCGCGGTATCGGCCTGAGGGGCACGGCCCGGCTCAGGCCAGGGCGGTCCAGACTTCGAGTTTGGCCTGGACGCGGTGAATGACGGTGTCGGTGAACTCTACCGTCGTGGCATGGCCGCCCAGGTCGCCGGTCATGGCGCCGTCGTAAACGGCTTCGAAGACCGATTCGTAGACGGCGCGCGAGGCCTGGTCGGCCTCCGGCAGGCCGAAGAACGCCAGCAGCGCGGCGCCGGCCAGGATCATGGCCATGGGGTTGGCGACGTTTTTCCCCTGGAGGCTGGGCGCAGTGCCGTGCGGGGCCTCGGCCATGACCACTTTGACGCGCAGGGCGGTCTCGTCGAAGCCCAGCACGAGCGACTCGGAGCCGGCAATCGTGCCGAACATCTGCAGCACCAGGTCGGAGACCAGGTCGCCGTCGCGGTTGAGGGTGGGGATGACCATCGGCTCGCCCAGCGACTTGAGCAGCAGGGCCAGGGTGGCATCGATCAAGTGCGGCTCATAGCGCACAGCCGGATAGCGCCGCGCGGCGGCATCCAGCTCCTCCTTGAACATGCCCTCGTAGACGGGGCTGACCGTGTATTTGGGACCGCCGAACACCTTGGCGCCCATTCGCTGAGCCTGCTGGAAGCTGAACTCGGCCACGGCGCGGCAGGTGCGGCGCGAGATCCGGGCGGTGCGGAAGGCCAACTCGTCGCCGTCGGCGGTTTCGCGCCACTCCTTGGCGCCATAGCCGTCGTCGACGGCCATGCGCACCACGGCGATCGGGGCGTGGACCCCGCCCACGGGGCGAATGCCGGGGATGCGCCGGCCGGTGCGCAGGATGACCTTGCCGTCAATCCCTTCGCGCAGGATGGCATTCGGCGAGCCGACGTCGCCGGGGTCTTCGGGTGTGATGGTCGCTGCCTTCAGGCCCAGACCGCTGGCAGCCATGGCGCGGGCGGCGTCGCGCACGACGTCGTTGTGGGTGGCCCGGCGGTTCTCCAACGACAAATCAAAGTGGACGAACTCGGTCGGCACGCGCGTCACCTCGGGCGCCAGGACGCGCAGACTTTCGAGCAGCAGCTCTTGCCCGGTCTGGTCGCCTCCCAGGACGACCACGGTGCGTGCAGACACGGGCTCTAATCCGGTTCCTCGGCCTCGGGCAGGCCATAGCTGTCGACCAGCGCGGACCAGACGGGCGCGTATAAGTCGCGCAGGTCGCCGGGCGCCACCCAGGTTAGCAGCAGAAAGGCCGTGTCGCGGGCCTCGTAGAAGGTCTCGCCCTCCAGACCCTGAGCGGCCGAGGTCCAATCCATACGGACGCTGCCGTCGTCCTGCGGCACCTCATCGGTGACTTCCAGGTCGTCGACACCATAGGTGTCGATCAGCAGTTGGCGGGCCAGGGCGCCCGGGTCGTCTACCGGCTGCCCATCATCGTAAGTGAGGTTCTCGATGAAGGTTTCGCCGGTGGGCGAGGTGAAGGTATCGACGATGGTCGTGTCGGTCGAGTCTTGCTGATGCGCCCACCCAAACGGCACGTTGAATTCAAAATAGTCGTTGGGGCCGGTGAAAGTGTAGACGATGGCGTAGACGTCGGCCTCGGCGCCAGCCTCGGGATCAGTCGTCATCGAGTTGGCCACTTCCAGCAGGCCATCGACGTACTGGTCATACGCATCCGAATCGACCCAGAAGTCCTGCTCGTAGATGACGGTCCCAAGCTGCCAATAGTAGCTGAAGACGGTCTGCGGCGTGCCACTCGCCAATTCCAGGGTCTTGTAGATGCCGTAGCTCCCGTCGGTCTGCGGCTCGATGTCGCCGGGCTCGTAGTTGGGGAAGGTAGCGAACCAGTTGTCTTCGACGGATTGGATGAACGCGAAGAGGACGTCTTCGGTAAACTCCTGGCCGACGTTGATAAAGGAAATCTCAATCGCGACGACGTCGTCGGGCGAGGTGACGAAGATGCTGCTGTCCTTCTCGTCGTTCTCCCAACCTTCGGGCAGGCGCACCGAAAAGGCGCCGCTGGGGTGCTCATAGGGCTGGGCGGAGAGCGTGAAGGCCGTATTCTGCGATCCGGGCGTGGCGCTGGGACGCGCCGTGGGATCGGGGTTGTCGGCTGTCGCTGCCGGGGTGGACGTGGCCACCGGCCGCTGGGTCGGTCGCGGCAGCGGCGTGGCGGTCGGCTCGACACCGCCGCCGCAGGCCAGCGCCGCGCCGGCCAGCAGCAGCGGCACCAGGGCCAGCCGCCCCGAATCGAGTGGTCCTACGACTGAGCGCATGAGAGTGCCTCCAAGTGGCTTCTGCCAACGGTCCCCATCAACCGCCCCCGCTCACACCCACCAGCGCCGAGGTGGCCACTCCGCGAAGTGAGATCCCGGCCAGGAACAACCCAACCGCGGCGTACGCCAGGACCTCCTGGCGGCTATCGCGGCCACGGGTCAGGGCATAAGTGGCCGGGTACATCATCGCCAGGACGATGCCGTACAAGACGTGGACGATCAGGCGCGCCGGCCGCGGATACGCGCCCAGCAGCAGCGCCACGCCAACCGCCACCTGGGCCAGGTAAAGCGCTTCCCCCGCAGCCAGAGCGCCCAAAAAGCTGCCATCCACGCCCTCACCGCGCAGAAAACGCAGCAAGCCGTAACCGGCGACGATCAAGCTGAAGATCAGGCAGGCGTTGGCCAGCGCGGCATGAACTTGCGGAAGGGACATGGGCAGATCCTGACCGGCGCCGGCGAGCGCAGGGCGCGACGTCGGCCGGCATTCTACCAGAATTGCCTACGCCCCGCCGGATGAGGACCGGGCGCGGCCATAGACCAGCCAGAGAGCCAAGCCGCGCCACGCGAGCAGCAGCGCCCCACCCAGCGCGAGCGTTACCAACATGAAGACCACCACCAGCGTACTGCTGCCGAGCACGAGCGCGCGTAGCAGCAAGCCCAGCGGCGCCGCCAACAACCACGCCAGCAGCGTGGAGCGCAAGACGGCCGTCATCCGGAGCGGCAGTGGGAAGCGCCAGGCGCCCAGGGCCGTAGCGGCCAGCAGCCAGGCCAGGCTGAGCGGCAGGATATTGGCCGCCAGGTGCGCCAGCGCGCCGGCGCGGGAGAGCAACTCGTGATTGCGCATGCCCAGCAGCACGAAGAGCAGCAGGACCAGGATATCGCCGAGCATCAGTAACCAGGCAGAACGACGTGAGGTCCGCATGGGTCCGTTATCCCTCGCCCCCGGGCGCGGCACACGGCAGCCGCTCGGCGGCAAAACCCAGGATCCGGTCAATCATCTGGCCGTAGCTCAGCCCCAACGCGCGGGCGCCGGCCGGCAGCACGGAGGTGACATCCAGATCGGGGTTGGGGTTGACGTCCAGGATCTGAGGCTCATCCCCCAGCATACGCATGTCGAGCCGGCCATAGTCGCGCAGCCCGAACAGGGTATAGGCCTGGACGGCGATCTCCTGCAAGCGGGCCTGCCAGTCGGGCCGATCGACTGGGGCCGGGCAGGGCATCTTGATTTCATTGAAGCCGCGTGAGCCGCGGTCAAACTTCCACTCGTACGTGTACAGGCGGTCGCGCAGGTCGGCAAAGCCCGAATAGTCGTACTCGAGGGGCGCGAGCGCCTCGGGCGCGCGGTTGCCCCAGACGGCGACGTGAAATTCGCGCGTATCCAGGAACGGCTCCACCAGCGCATCGTCGTCGAAGGCCTGGCGCAGATAGGCCGCTCGTTGGGCGAGCTGGATCGGGGTCTCGGCCACGGACTCGCGGTCGATGCCGTAGCTGGCGTGCTGGTTGGCGCCCTTAACGATGGCGGGGTAGAGCTTCCAGGCGCTGGCCTGGTCCGGATGTGTCAAGACTTGGGCCGGGAGCGTCGGCAGGCCGGCGGCCTGCAGGCGCTGCTTGACCCGCATGCGGTTCTGGGTGGCGCGAAAAACCGCGGCCGTGGCGCCGGTGAAGGTGAAACCGCGCCGCTCGAGATCGTCGGCCACGCGCGCTTCAGACCAGGGCTGGCCGGCCAGTTCTTCACCCCAGTTCCAGACCAGCCATTCGCCGGGATCAAAGGCATCGAGGGCGGAGAGGTCGTCGTAGAATTGGACGGCCTCAAAAACGTATCCCTGCTCGCGCAGCCCTTCGACCATCATGGTGACCGTTTCTTGGGCCCAATCCTTGTCGGCCTGGGGCCAGGCAGGGTTTTCGTTGTAGAGGACAATGACGTGAGGTTTGAGCCGGCGCCGGGCATCGGGCATATCGCTATCTCGCTGGGCAAGATGTGGGAGTGACATGGTACCACGAATCACGCGGGCGCCCCGAGGCCTCCCACTGCGCCTGAAACAGGCGCGCATCGGTGGCCCGAGAGCGTCTTGGCTGAACTCAGGCGCTCCTGCCAGGGGCTGGCAACCCGCTAAGACAAGCTGGTCGGGGAGATCGAACGGCCAGC
>JADLEU010000407.1 GCA_020845955.1 Anaerolineales bacterium | reverse complement strand
GTGGTGGCGCCGACAAAGGAGGCGACGTTGGTCGAGACGCCGCGGGCGACGAGGTGATCCAGATATTCGCGTAGCGTCGTCCACGTGACTGGGTAGCGAATGTCGCCTTGCCGCTCAAGCAGACCGCGGCGCATGGCGGCGGTGAGCGGGCCGGGCGACCAGCCTTCCCCCATCACCTCCAGGGTGACGCCCTGGCGGATGTCGCTTTGCGAGCGGCCATCGGCGATGAGTGCCTCGGTGGCCCAACTGAGCATGTTGATGAAACCCGGAGCAACCGCCAGACCACCGGCGTCGAGCTCGAGCCGACCGCGCGCACCGTCGAGCGAGCCGACGCGCGCCAGCGTGTCACCCCCGATCGCCACGCCTCCCGCGAAGGGCGGCCCGCCGCCGCCGTCGTAAATGAGGCCGTTGTAGATGACGATGTCAAAGTCGGGGCTGCTGGCCATAGTCGCTCTGAGGCTCCCTGCCCGGCCGGCCTGGCGGCGCGCTGCGCAAACTGCAGTCGCTCCAGAATATCGGCAACGCGGGCATCAAAGATCTGTTCCATCAGCGCGTCGGGCGCGGCGTAGGGGCCGCTGTAGACGCCGTCTCCAAGGCGCGCGCGGGTTTCGACGGCGCCTGCCACCAGGAATACCAACTGACCCGCATCCATCCAGTCTAGGTCTTCGAGGCGCATGGGGGGCGAGCCGCCTTTCGTGAGGTCGGAAGGAGTGTAGCAGAAAAGCGGACGGCCGGTCGTGCGCGGTGGGTTCCGGCGCATCTCGGCGACGCTTCAGCGGCAGGCGGCAGAGGTGCGCGGCCTGACCCGCTGGGCCAGCCACACGGCCACGAAGTTGGTCGGGACCTGCTCAACCAGCCAATACCAACCCACAAAGGCAGCGATAGAGAGCCCGGCAGCCAGCGCGGCCTGGATGACGAGCTGGGGCGCGGGGCGAAGGGCGACGCAGTACACCGCATAGGCCGCAAGGATGCTGCCCAGGTTGGCCGTGGCCAGGGCCAGGCTGAGCAGCGCGAGGCGCAGGACAATTGGACGCATATCCGCCTCCTTACTTAGGCGGCGAAACGCCCACCTATTATCTTGGGCAGAGGTCTGGCGCACAGCCAGTGCCGCATGTCACCGGAGAATGGTGACGAACTGTCAGTCGCGGCCGCAAGCAACTGAGCGGCCAGCCTCTATCGCCATACCGGCATCAGGACACGGAAGCATGCCCGTAGCCCGTGCGCACCGCCAGCCACTCCATCAGGCGCGGCGCGGCGGCGTTGAGAGCGAAGAAAAGGCGCAGCATGAATGGCAGGACGACCACGCGCCGCTTGTGCTGCAGGGCGTAGATGACGGCCTTGGCTACCTGGTCGGGCGTCACCGTCGGGATCAGGTTCGCAGCGCGCGGCGCGCGCTCGAGCACGCCGGGATTTCGATCGAAATACTCCGAGGAGACCCTGCCGGGGATCACGGACGTGACCCGCACGCCGGTGCCGTGCAGGTCAAGCCGCAGGGCGTGGGTGTAACCGTAGAGGGCATGGCGGGCGGCGCTGTAGCCGGCCGCGCCCGGCCACCCAATGCGGGCGACGGGCGAGTTGACGTTGACGATATGGCCGGCCCGGGCCGCGAGCATCGCGGGCAGGCAGCGCCGCGTGACGTAGAAGGCTGCGAAGTACGGCACCGCCATCTGCTGAACCATCTCGGCCGGGCTGGTCTCCTCAGTGAACAGCCAGCGCCCTGCCCCCGCGCTGTTGACAACGATACCTGGGCGCAGCCCGCGCGCATCCAGCACATCAAAGAGGCGGTCCACGGCTTGTGCGTCACTCAGGTCGACGGGGTGCGCCTCTGCCTGGCCACCAGCCCTTCGAACGCTGGAGACCACCGATTCCAGCGTCCGGGAGGTCCGCGCCAGCAGGAGGACCCCGGCGCCGTGGCGCGCCAGGGCGCGAGCAGTAGCGGCGCCAATCCCGCTGGAGGCGCCGGTGACGAGGGCGGTCGCGCCGCGCAAGTTCATGCCGCCAGCCTGGCGCGCAGGTGGGCCAAGCGGCCTAGCAGCTCAGCGCAGTTGCGGGCAACCTGCCTCCATCTGGCCGCGCCGCCCAGGGCGACCATGTCCGGCGGATAACGCCTGGGATCGGCCGCGGCCAGCAAACCGAGGCCGGAGGCTTCCCAAAACCGTGACAGCCCGTGGTGGGTCCAGGCGAGAGCTGCGCAGGCGCCCTCGGCGAGTGGGCGGTCGGGTGGCTGGCCGTGGTCGCGGGCCAGGGCGCTCTGCGCGCAGCGGGAACAGGCAATGTGAGATTCGTCGCCGAAGTCGGGGAGAAGGAGGGTGAGGCTGGCCGGCGTGACACGCATGGAGCGGTAAGGATAGCACGGCGCGTCTACGTGGGCTAGTGGACCGCTGGTACAACCACACCCAAGGCCGAGATCTCTTCGCCCGAGAAGACCGCGCGCGTCGAGATGCCGGGATTAGGCGGTGGCTTGTTGCACGACCGGGCACTCGCCAGCAGGAGGCCCAGCAAGTGCCCGGTAATGGTACCGCGGTGGGGTGCAATAACGCGCCGGCGAGCTAAACGACGATGTTGACCAGCCGGCCGGGCACGTAAACAATGGTACGCGGCGGCTGGCCGTGCATAAAGCGGCGGGCGCCATCGCTGGCCAGGGCGGCGGCCTTGGCCTCGGCGTCGCCGACACCGGCCGGCACCTGCACGCGGTCGCGCACCTTGCCGTTGACCTGGACCACGAGGGTGATCAGGTCTTCAGCGGCCACCGCGGGATCGAATTCGGGCCAGGCCTGTTGGTGCAGGGAGTAAGGCAGACCGCGCCGGGCCCATAACTCCTCGGCGATGTGCGGCGTGATCGGGGCCATCAGCTTGAGCAGCGTGGTCACGGCCTCCGCCCAGGCGGGCGAGCCTTCCAGCACCGCGCGGTGGCGATACAGGGTGTTGGTCAGCTCCATCAGGGTCGAGACGATAGTGTTGAACTGGAAGTTTTCGAAGTCGGCCGACACCTTCTGGATAGCCTGGTGCGTCGCCCGCCGCAGGAGGCGGGCCTCGCCGGGCGTGTCGCTTTCGCTCGAGCTTGGCGCCTGGTCAGCAGCGGGCTGTGCGATAGTCCAGACGCGATTGAGCCAGCGGACAACGCCCTGGATGTTCTCGGTGCTCCACGGGCCGCCCTCGGACCACTCGTAGCCAAACAGCAGGTAAGCGCGCACGGTATCGGCGCCATAGGCGTTAACCTGGTCGTCGGGATCGATGACGTTGCCGCGGCTCTTGCTCATGCGTTGGCCGTCAGGGCCCAGGATCTGCCCCTGGTTGCGCAATTGCAGCATGGGCTCCGGGCCGCGCGTCACGCCCATATCGCGCAGGGCCTTGTGGAAGAAGCGCGTGTAGATCAGGTGCATGGTGGCATGCTCGGCGCCGCCGGTGTAGGTGTCCACCGGCATCCAGTAGTCGTATTCAGCCGGATCGAACGGGCCTTCGGTGTAGTGCGGGCTCAGGTAGCGCAGGTGGTACCACGACGAGCACATGAAGGTGTCCATCGTGTCGGTGTCGCGCGTGGCCGGCTGGCCGCAGATCGGACAAGTCGTCTGGGCCCAGGTCGGGTGCAGCTTGAGCGGGCTTTCGCCGGTGGGCTTCCAGGCCACGTCCATCGGCAGGGTGACGGGCAGTTGGCCGTCGGGCACAGCGACCTGGCCGTGGGTGGGGCAGTAGACGATGGGAATGGGCGCGCCCCAATAGCGCTGGCGCGAGATCAGCCAGTCGCGCAGGCGATAGGTGACCGTGGCCCGGCCGCAGCCGCGCGCTTCCAGCCAGGCGGCGACCTTCTGGCGCGCTTCAGCCCCGGGCGTGCCGCTGAACTCGCCCGAGTGAACCATGGCGCCGTACTCGTGGTGATACAGCACGTCGCGGTAGAACTCGACCGCCCACAGCATTTCCATCAGCGTGCGCTTGTCGCGCACGTCGGGTTCTAGCGCGTGGCAGCGTGCCAGGATGTAGCGTTCGGCGGCGAGCGAGTCCCAGCGCTGGATCCCGTCGGAGAAGATGAACAGCCACTGCGTGCCGACGACCTCGTTCCACGAGTCGGGGCGCACAAAGTTGCGCGCCAGCTCGACGTAGCGCTCGACCTTCTCGGGCGGAATGGTGAGATACAGCGAGCCCTGGCGCTCGTCGAATGGGATGCCGGCGCCGCGCAGCGCCTCGGCAAAACCCGGGTGCATCGTGCCGCTCGGCGCGAACGACTTCGTGCTCTGGTCTGGCCGGTCGATGACGGGCAGGATGGGCAGGCCGAACTTGAGCGCGAAGGCAAAGTCGCGCTCGTCGTGGGCCGGCACGGCCATGATGGCGCCTGTGCCATAGGTCATCAGCACGTAGTCCGCGATCCAGATGGGGATACGCTCACCGTTGACGGGATTGAGGGCGTAGGCGCCGATGAAGACGCCGGTCTTCTCCTTGTCGGTCGCTTCGCGCTGGATGTCGGTCTGGCGGGTGCTGGCGGCGACGTAGGCCTGGACCTCGGCGCGGCGCTCGGGCGTGGTCAGCTTATCGACCAGCGGGTGCTCGGGGGCCAGCACCATGAAGGTGGCGCCCCAGAGCGTGTCGGGCCGGGTGGTAAAGACCTCAATCGGGTCTTCGCGCTCGGAGACGAAGGTGACGGCGGCGCCCTCGCTACGGCCGATCCAGTTGGTTTGGGCCAGCCTGACCGGCTCGGGCCAGTCGATGCCGCTGAAGTCCAGCAGCTCTTCGGCGTAGTTGGTGATGCGGAAGAACCACTGCTCCAGGTTCTTCTTGATGACGGGCGTCTTGCAGCGCTCGCAGACCCGCGCATCGCCAACGACCTGCTCGCGGGCCAGGGTGGTGTTACAGCTGGGGCACCAGTCCACCGCCGACATCTTCTTGTACGCCAGGCCGTGCTTGAACAGCTGGCTGAAGATCCACTGCGTCCAGCGGTAATACTCGGGGTCGCTGGACACCGCCTCGCGCTCCCAGTCCCAGGTGGCACCCATCGAGCGCAACTGCCCGCGCATGTTGGCGATGTTGGCGTAGGTCCATTCGGCCGGGTGGATGCCGCGCTGGATGGCGGCATTCTCGGCCGGCAGGCCAAAGGCGTCGAAGCCGATGGGGAACATGACGTTGAAGCCGCGCATGCGCAGCCAGCGGGCGCGCGCATCAGATGGCGTCATGGCATACCAGTGGCCGATGTGCAGGTCGCCGCTGGGATAGGGCAGCATGGTCAGGGCGTAATACTTGGGGCGGCTTGGGTCGATCGTGGCGCGATACAGCCCGTCAGCTTCCCAGCGCGCCTGCCACTTGGGCTCGATCTGCTTGGGGTCGTAGCGCTCGGCGTAGACGCGCGCAGGCGCCGCCGTCGTCTTGGCCGACGCTGTCTTTGTGGCGCTTCTCTTCCTGGACACGGTCGTCTTCGGCGCCGCGCCGGTGTCCTTCGATTTCCTTGCGGCCATCTTGGCCTCCTTGTGTGCGCAACTCTCTACCGGCTGTGCCTGGCAACAAAAGGGCCGGCCTCACGGCCGGCCCCACGCCACCGGTAGCGCGCTTGCTACCGCCGGCGGCGGTCGGGGTTCCGGACCGGGACAGGCTGGGGCTGCAGCGGGCGAGGCTTAAGCAGCGGGCCCAGCTCGTTGAGTTTGTCAAGCAGATCGCGCAGCGCATCCATCACCGACCGACGCTTACTTTTGGGAGCCATCGAACCTCCTACCAACAAACCCTTTGGCGCGCGTCCCGCTTAGGACCGGGCCGCTGCCGGAAACAAAAAACCCTTCATCCATTCAGGGACGAAGGGGACTGCTCCGTGGTACCACCCTGTTGGCAAATGCCCACTGAGGCATCCGCCGCTCCAGGCGCGATATCGGGCGCACCCGTCGCCGGCTGAGGGCCGCATCGGCCGTTCACCGCGAAGCTCGCCGGCGAGTTCGGCCTGGGGCGGCCCTGACGCCCGGCCGGGCTTGCACCGAGGCGCCCATGGCGCCCCGCCCGGCTCGCTGAGGGCTGGCTTACTACTCCGGCTCAACGCACCGGGCGCCGCACGGCGCCCGGCTATGTGGCGGCCGGGCCAATGATACTGCAGCCTGGCCGGTTGTGAGTGGACCCAGAGGGATTCGAACCCTCGACCTTCTCAATGCCATTGAGACGCGCTCCCAACTGCGCCATGGGCCCTGGTTGTTAACTCCGCGGCCGGTTGGGGAGCACAGCCGTGGCAGGTGGACCTGGAGGGATTCGAACCCTCGACCTTCGCAGTGCGATTGCGACGCTCTCCCAACTGAGCCACAGGCCCCAGAGTGCTGCGGAATTGTACCCTATAGGATAACGCGCTGTCAAGCAAGCAAGGCAGGTGCGGGCAGCAATTCTCATTTTGCCGATGGCCATGGGAAATGAGGGCGGCGCAGAGCGCACGCGGGGCGGGTGAATTGCCGCGGGTACGTGCTCTCAGCGGTTCGGCCGTCCAACGG
>JADLEU010000406.1 GCA_020845955.1 Anaerolineales bacterium | reverse complement strand
TGAGGACCCCACCCATGCCTAGAGCCGTGTGACGCGAAAGTGTCACGCACGGTTCGGCAGTGGCGGAAAAGGGAATCCACCCTGGTCGCAAGGCCAGGAGATGCGCCCTGACCGACCATAACAAGACAACCATCGGCATCGCACTGGCCGAGTACCTGCGCATTGCGCTGGCGCGGCGCGGCACGCGCGGCGCCTTCCCGGTGCTGGTGGTCGGTCCCGGCATCGTCACCGGCAAGGAGAACTGGCCCAAGGAGATCCCCGAAGTAATCCCGGGCGCCGCGTCTCGCGTCGTGACGCTCGCGGCACGCCCCCTGCCCAGGCCGGCCCGCATCGCCGCCTGGCTGCGCGGCCTGGGCATCACGCTCGACGAAGCGTCGTACGAAGGATGCAATGCCGCCGGATGCCTACAGCGCATCGAGCAGGCCGCGCAAGCTCAGGCGGCGCCGCTGGGCGAGGCTCCGCTCGTCGCCCTACATCACGCCCTGCGCCGCGCCGAGCGCCATCCGCCCGCGCGTCGTAAGGGCGCGCAGACTCCTAACCTGCTCGACGGCCGCATCGGGGGCTACGCCTGGCTCGGCTTGGACGTGGCGCGCGACGAGAATAGCGCCCGCGACCTGGCCGGCGAAATCACTCTGGCTCAGTTCTGCGCCGACTACGCGGCCGGACGCCTGCCTGAACGAACCTTTGCCGTGATGTCGTTTGAAACCGCGAAGCTCGGTCCTGGGCGCGTGCCGGCCATGGCAGCGCGCTGGGTCCGCATTATGCGCCAGGCGGATGACGGCGAAGGCGAATGGGAGGAATCGGTGCAGGTCTGCGCCTGCCCAACCTGCGGCACGGTCGTAGCCGAACGCTACGACCCGAACGACGGCCGGCCGCTCCAGCCCATCACGCCCGACCAGGCCGAAGCCTGGATCGGCCAGCGCCGGCGCTTCTGCCAGGCTCCCGCCACCTACTTCAACCCACGCACCGGTCAGCACGAGCCGGGCAAGTGGGTTTGGGAGGCTGAACGCGGTAAGCATGTCGTGCGGCAGCGCGATGAAGCGGACGTGCTCTACGTCTGCGGCGCGCCCCTTTTCGAGAACAGCGCCCTGCGGCGCGAGGCCGCCGCGCGCTATGCCAACAAGAAGGCGCGAGGCTTCTTCGGCCTGCTCCTCTGTGACGAGCTGCATAAGGCCAAGGCCAAGGGCACCGGTGTGGGCTGGGCCCTGACCGCGCTCAACAACGCCACGCGCTTCACGGTGGGCCTCACGGGCACGCTATTCGGCGGGGCGAGCACGTCCATCTTTTGGTTGCTCTACCGCCTGACGGGCGAGGTGCGCCAGGAATTCAGCTTCAACGACGAGCGGCGCTGGTCGGAGCGCTTCGGCCTGCTCAAGACCACGTTCTACGTGGACCACGGTGCCGAGCTCAGCGACGACGGCGCCTACACCGGCACGCGCTTCTTCGAAACCGTCAGCGAGAAACCCGGCATCTCCCCCGCCATCGTCGGCCTCGGTCTGAAGTACTGCACCTTCAGCAGCCTCAAGGATGTGGGGCTGCCGCTCCCGCCCTACAGCGAAGAGATCGTGCGCCTGCCATTGTCACCGACCATGCAAGAGCAGATGGCCGAGGCCGACGGCAGCGGCAGCCCGCCACAAGGCCTGTTGGCCTGGGCGCTGGAGCAGCAGAAGACCGAGACCGGCAAGGGCGCGATCAGCGTATGGCTCAACACCGCGTTCAACCGGCCCGATGCCATGTTTCGTCCTGAGACCGTCACCTTCAACCGCCGCGTCGAGGGCCGCGGCCGCTTCGCCGTGCGCCGGCGAGAGACGGTGCTGGAGCTGGAGCCGGTCGTGGGCGACGGCGAGTTGCTGCCCAAAGAGAACTGGCTGGTGAAGACCTGCCAGCGCGAAAAGGCGCTCGGCCGCAAGGTGCTGGTCTACGTCCGCCAGACGGGAGACCGAGATATCCAGCCGCGGCTGAGTGAAGTGCTTGCCAGCCACAAGCTGCGCGCGGGCATCTTGCGCCCATCGCTCGCGCCCGCCAAACGCGCCACGTGGCTGAAGTCCCAGGCGGAGCGTTTCGATGTGCTGCTGACCAATGCCAGGCTGGTCGAAGTTGGGCTGAACCTGACCATGTTCGCCACGGCGGTCTTCGCCGAGCTCGATTTCAGTTTGTACGTGACCTGGCAGAGTATGCGCCGCCTCTACCGCCCCGGCGCGCCGCTGCCCGTGAAGCTCTACTTCCCTGTCTACGAAGACACGCTCGAAGAGCACGCGCTCGATCTCATCGGCGCCAAGATGCTGGCCGCACAGGTGCTGTACGGCGACGAGGTCGGCGGCGCGCTTGTGGACGAAGGAGATGAGGGCGACCTGATGAGCGACCTGGTCCGCAAGGCCCTCGGTAATCTGCCCGTGGGCCGGGCCGAGGGCATCTTCTCGCTCGGCAATGACCAGCTCGTCACCGACTCTCCGATGGGCTCGCCCACGGCCATCAGCCCGCGCCTGGTGACCCTGGCCGACCTGATGGCCCGCAAGCGCGAGATCATCCGGACCAGCCGCACCCGGAGCAAGCCCACTACAACTGAGCCGACGGGCCAGATCAGTCTGTTCTAGCGGCTCCCCTACTTCGCTTCGCACATCTCAACGCGGGCAAGCCCTTGACCGGACTTGCCCGCGTTTGCGTTCAGGAGACACCCATGGCCCAACTTCCGTTGCTCCCCCCGGCGCCCTACGCGCCACGCCAGGCCGTCCGGCGTTCCATTCGTGACCAGCCCGCCCACCGCGTCATGCATGACAGCGGCGCCTGCAGCACGGCCGAGCTGCTGGCGGTGGTGATCGGCGGCAGCCAGCCCCTGGAAGCCGCCCAGGCACTGCTGGCCCGCTTCGGCTCGCTGCACAGCATCGCCCGGGCCGCGATCCCGGAGCTGACCCAGGTACCAGGCGTTGGCACCAACACGGCTGTCCGGCTCAAGGCCGCCGCTGAGATCAGCCGGCGACTGCTGGCACCTGAGGCCGAGCGCCGGCAGATCCGTTCGCCGGCAGATGCCGCTGCCATCTTCCAGCCCTTCCTGATGCACCGCGACCAGGAGTACCTTTACGTGCTGCTGCTTGACACCCGTAACCGTTTGCTTGGCGATCCGGTGGAGGTCTATCACGGCTCGCTCAACACGTCGCTCATCCGGGTGTGCGAGGTCTATCGGCCCGCCGTCCGGGCCAACGCGGCGGCAGTCATTGTGTGCCACAACCACCCCAGCGGGGATCCCGCCCCAAGTCCCGAGGACGTGGCCGTGACACGGGCCATCGTCGAAGCAGGCAAGCTGCTGGACATCGAGTGCCTGGACCACATCGTCTGCGGCGTAGCAAGACACGCTTCCATGAAAGAAAGGGGTTTGGGGTTTGGCTAATTGATGTCGCGTCCAACGTAACTGTGGAATGGAACGGAATCCAGCGCAACTCTGAAACACGCGATTTGAAAGACTCGGCACTTTACGGCAGGCCAGTCATCAAATCATGAGGAAACAAGGGTTATGAGAAAAGCAGCCCTTCCAGAGTTGCGCTGGACCCTAAATCAGCATTCCGGAGTTACGGTGGACTCTGGATTTGGATCGCGCGTTTGGCGGGCAGCCCCAACTGGCTTTTCTGGCTATATTCGGGCCTTGAGGCGCTATTCCATTCCAGACTTACGTTGGATCCGACAATTGACCTTGAGCGCGTAACCGGAGCCCGACCGGGCCAGCTTTTCTCTGGCCCGGTCCGCGCTCCGGAACTTGAGTGTCTTGTGCGCCCGGTCATTATGGTGGCGGCACAGGTTTGGGAGAACCCAGCACCGCGGCGCCCCAACGATTCAGCCACTCTAGCGCCTCAGTAAACTTTCCTTGCGGCAGGTTCTTGTACTCTGTCAGGCCGAAAGCCTGCTTGAACGCCGCCCAGACCTCCGCGTAGGCGCGAGACTTGCCCCGCTCCTGAAGTGCATTGGCCACGTAGGCCACGGCTTCTTTGATTCTGGCGGCCTGTTCTTCTGAAATCGCCATACCCGGATGGAGTCTGAGCTCAAGCCGCTTGATGCGGTCCCCTGCCACCTTGAATGCAGTTCGACTGCGGGCCTCCAGATCCGCGAGTTCGGCGCGCAGGCTGTTCATTTCTGATTTAAGGCCCTCAACCACGACACTCACAGCCTTCATTTGTTCGGCCGTGGCCGCCAGTTCGCGAAGCATGGCCGTCAGGGTAAGCAAGGTTTCGTCGATCGCCTCGATCCGGTGGGTGATCTCGATCATCCGCTGGGCCATGGCTTCGACATGTGGGGCGGGCATGATGCTCGCCTGCATCGGACCGAAGACCGCCCAGGCCACCTTGTAGAGGTCCCGCTGATAGGCGATCAGCTTCGCTCGCACTGCTTCATTCCTGATCCGTGAAGTCATCACGCCGCCGAGCCAACCGGGTATAAGGTCTACCCGCAGGCAGACCAGCGGCCGGCGACTGCCGTCCTGGGATTCGAGGGTCAGCAAGTGCAAGCCGTCAGAGAGCGCTTCGGTGCGCCGAATGCGCCGTAATTGTGCCGAGAGCTGCAGGTCCAGGCTGGCACACAGTTGACCCAGAGGGATGTAGATATCCCCGTCGGACGCCAGCGCGCCTGTTAGCTCATCCCCGTAGAAGGCGACTTCAGCCTGCCGCAGCAGCGAAATGGGTTTTTGCCCTGATTCCGTCATTTTGGTCTCCCACGCCTTGCAACATTCTGTCAACCGACCATGTCCATGATGGACATGGTTAGAGCTTTCGGTGGGTCAATCCGAGATACTGAGGACACACCGAGGACGGCCCAACGCCCACCCGTGGTAAGAAAGAAGTGGAATTGTTCGGTATCGGCCACTGGAAGGCACGATGAAACCGGCTGACAGTTGGGTGACCTCGTTGCGGGAATTGCATGCGGCCACCGGCCTGAGCTATCGCGAAATCGCCGCTCGCTGTGATCTTGACCACAGCTATGTGGGCCTCATCCTTGATGGCAAACGCCGCCCCACGCGCGACGTTCTGACGCTGCTTTTGGCCTTCGGGTACGGCGCAGACCGCATTGGAACTGACGCCGTGCTCATGCAGGCCGGCTATCCCCCACTCGGACGATCCACCCGAGACGAGTTCCGTCGACATTACAGCGCCCATCCCAATGCCGGCCACGTGGTTCGGTAGATCCTGTTGGCGCCAAGCGACCACACACAGACAATGGCTGTGGCCCACTACACCTTCGCGCTAGGGTGCATGCCATTCCCAGGCTGACGGCGTGGTCGTCCCCTCTTTTTCTCGACCAAACCAAGGTTATCAATGGGGCTTGATAAGCGATGTCGTTCCTTAACGTCCCCGCTGGCCAGGGTGACGTACTTGCGCGTCATTTCCAGGCTCGTATGTCCCAGGATTTTCTGGAGCGTGAACACATCGCCCCCATTCATCAGGTAGCGCACGGCGAAAGTATGTCGCAACAGATGTGGATGCAGTCTCGGGATTCTCGTGCGCCGGGACAACCGCTGCATGATTTTCTCGACGGCATCTCGCGAGATGGGATCACCAGCCATGTTCAGAAAGACTTGGCGTTGTTGAAGTTGATTCGGCTGGGGCCTGGCATGCTCGCAGTAGCGAACCAGCGCACGCCGTGCGGCGACACCCATGGGGACAATGCGTTCCTTCGCCCCCTTTCCGAACACCTTGAGCTGGCCGGCCGCAAAGTCCACATGGCCCAACTCAAGGTTGACCAGCTCAGACAGCCGCATGCCCGTGTCGAGAAACAGGGCGAGCATGGCGTAGTTCCGTGCCCCTTCTGGTGTATCAACAGGGATGGCGACGAGCAACCGCCTGATCTCATCCTCCGTCAGCGGCTCTATGAGCACCTGCGGTACTTTCGGCGGCTGAAGTCGCTCAAAAATGTGTTCAGATGTGTAACCCTCAGCAGCCAACCATGCTGCGAAGGTCTTCAGTGAGCGAACGTATCCGTGGATGGTTTGGGGCGCAAGACCACCTTCCGTCTCCCGGTGGAACTTGTGATTTGCATACTTGGTAGTCCGCTCCATGAGACTGCGAACGAAACTGCGCGCGTCATCAACGGCCAGGTCGCGAATACGAACCTCGCTCGCGGTAGTTTCCATGAAAGCCAGAAAGGCGGTGAGTTTTTTGTTGTGCCAAAGGATCGTTTCCGGGCTCTTACCTTCCAGCGTCAACGCTGCCAGGAAATTCTCTTTGGCCCGGCGGAGGGTGAGTTCCATTCGCTCTCGCTGCAAGATTGACTTCGACCTGGTTACCATGTTACGCCTCCTGTATGGCCAGTTGGTTGACTAGTGTCGACTGCTGTCGACAGGCACATCCAGTGATTCACACAGTCCCTTGGACAAGCACCAACGCACTTCGCACAAGCAGCTGGACCGTTGACTGGTGTTGACCGGTGTCGACTCCCTTGATGGGTGGTTCATCACGATTCCTTAAGTCTCTTGGACTTATTTTTGTCCGCGACGACATTGCTGTCTATGTGCGATTGGCCGAAGTGGGGAAACAAAAAGACCCATCGCTCTGGATAGGTCTCTGGGTGGGGCATAAAGCCCGTTGGGAGCCGCTTGGCGGCTGCCCGGTGGGGCCTTACGTTTTTTTAGGTGGCGAGGAATGGATTTGAACCATCAACCAAGGGCTTATGAGTCCCCTGCTCTGCCATTGAGCTACCTCGCCAGAGGTATTGCTGCCGCTCTAGGGCGCGAGAGCCATTATATCGAGGTCAAGCCTTACGTCAATGGTCAGTCATCATGCGCCTGGCGCTGCAAGCGTGCTTTTTCAATTGGAGGTATGATCTGGCCGCATGGAGGCTCCCTCGCCGCGCAGGATCATCCTCGTCGTGGAAGACAACGCCGAAATGCGGCGCTCTGTCGCGAGCATTTTGGAGCTCGAGAACTACGTCGTGGTCCAGGCCGAAAACGGCCAAGCCGCCCTGGCCATCCTACAGCGCCTGACCCCTGACCTGATCCTGTCCGACATCAACATGCCGCGTATGAGCGGCATTGAGCTCTACGAAGCCCTGCGGCAAAATCCCCGCTGGGTCGTGATCCCCGTCATCTTCCTCACCGCAATCGACGCACCCGACGAGGTGCGCCGCGGCCGTTTGCTCGGCGTCGAAGACTATCTCACCAAGCCCATCGACAACGCCGACTTGCTAGCTGTCGTCAACGCGCGGTTGCTGCGCGTGGCCGAAGTCAACATCGCCCAGATCGGCCGCGCCTACCTCGAGACCGTCAACGTGCTGGCCAACACCATCGAGGGTCGCGACGCCTATACCCATGGCCACGTCGAGCGCGTGGCCACCTATGCGCGCTGCCTGGCCGAGGCGCTCGGTTGGGCACCCGAGCACCTGCGGGTGCTTGAATTCGGTGCCCGTCTGCACGACATCGGCAAGATCATCGTCCCCGACCACATTCTGAACAAACCCGACGCACTGACCTCCGCCGAATGGGCCGCCATGCGGCAGCACCCCGTCGCCGGCGCCAGGATCCTGCGCGCCATCAGCCACCTACAGGGCGCGGTGCCCTACGTGCTTTACCATCACGAACGCTGGGATGGCTCCGGTTATCCGCACAGCCTGCGCGGCAAGGACATTCCGATTGAGGGCCGGCTGCTGGCCATCGCCGACGTATACGATGCCCTCACCACCGCCCGCCCTTACCGTCCGGCGCGCCCGCCATACGAGGTGCTCCAATACGTGCAATTGAACGCCGGTCGGCAGTTCGACCCACATCTGGCGCCGGTCTTCCTCAAGGCTATCACCAGCCTGGGGCCGCGTTACTTGGCGCTCCCCGATGCCGCGAGTCAAGGTACAATGCCGCTCAGCCGGCAGCCTAGTCATTGAGCTGCCTGTAAGCGAGCAAGCCATGCCAAAATCGCCACACGTTCGTGATGTTTCTGAAGCGACCTTCGCCAATGAGGTGCTGGCCCAATCCAGTGCAGTGCCAGTCATCGTAGACTTCTGGGCGCCCTGGTGCGGCCCATGCCGGATGCTTGGTCCGCTTCTCGAGCGCCTGGCCGGCGAGGCTCGCGGCGCCTTCATCCTGGCCAAGGTCAATGTGGACGCGAACCCCACGCTGGCCACACGCTACGGCGTCCAGGGTATTCCGGCTGTCAGGGCCTTCCGCGACGGCCAGGTCGTGGATGAGTTCACTGGTGCACAACCCGAAGGGCGCGTGCGCGACTTTCTCAAGCGCGTGGCGCCGACCGAGGCGGATCGCGCTCTGGCCAAAGCCACAGGACTGCTGGCCATCCGTCAGTGGGCAGCGGCCGAGGCGGCCCTGCGCCGAGTCCTGGCTGACCAGCCCGGCCAAGCTGCGGCTGCCCTGGGCCTGGTCAAGGCCTTGCTGGCCCAAGGCCGTGGCTGTGAAGCCGAAGCCGTCCTCGACGACTTTCCTCGCGGCGACACCGGGCCGGCCGCCGAGAAGTTGGCGCCACTGGCGCGTTTACTGTGCGAGGTCGAAAGCCCCGATGGCGCCGTGGCCGAGGCCGATCTGGACACCCTCTACTACCATTCGGCCGGCTTACTAGCCCGCGGCCAACTCGAGGCCGGCATGGATGGGCTGCTCGACGTGCTGCGCCAGGATAAGCGCTACCGCAAGGGCGAGCCGCGTCTCGTGCTCATCGCCGTCTTCGAGCTTCTGGGCGACGACGACCCCACCACCCGCGCCTATCGTGGCGAATTGGCCTCCGTGCTGTTCTAGGGGCGACTAGCGCCAGGTTTCCTCGGGGGAGTTGGCGTATCAAAGATCACCTTGCACGTCCGCGGGCACCATGGGGAGCGGACTGAAGCCGTGATTGGGCCCGTCACCGACACCCAGCCCGATTGTTACCGGAGCTAAGGTCGGTGCCAGACAACTAGATCGATCGTCGTTTCTGCGACGTGGGCCGCGGCGGTCGGCCTCTGGCTGCTACCGCTCGGCGCGGACGCCATTGACCTACCCACCTTGAGCAAACCGGCCCCCGCAAGACGCCGGTACACCATCTCGTCTACCCGCCCGCCGCGCCCGTTCAGAGCCATCCCGCGCCACGCCTCCCGGCGCGTTCCCAGGCGCACGACGCGCACCGCAATGAGTTCGTCCTGGGCGGCCACCGTGACCGCATCAAAGACCTGCTCGGAGCAAGCGGCTCGGCAAGGCCAGACGACCTGGACAAAGTGTTGGGGCGAGGTTATGAACGCCTGACCGCCAAGACGGAAAGCGACTATTGAGCGACGCAGTCGTGCCGTTCGCGCGTATTTGGCAGAGATCCCCGCGACGCCGCTATAATACGGCCTATGGCCGTCACCCCAGCCCCGCCCGAGACGCAGCACGAGGTCCGCCTCGACGAGCTGCCCGTCGCGCAGACCGGACTCGAGCCGCCCTACCGGGTACTCGTCCACAACGACGACGTCACACCCTTCGACTTCGTCATCGCCGTACTGCGCGCCGTCTTCTAT
>JADLEU010000405.1 GCA_020845955.1 Anaerolineales bacterium | reverse complement strand
GGCCGGCCAGCGCACGGGCCTCATGGCAGCGGCGGCAGGCTGATCACCGTGCCGGGTTTGACCTGGAACGGGTTGTCGATCCCGTTCGTCTCCGCGATGAAGCGCCAATGGACGGCGCTGCCGTATTCCTGCGCCGCGATCCAATCGAGGGTCTCACCTTCTTTAATGGTATGCGAGCGGTGGCCGGGCACCGCGCCCGAGGTCGGGTTCTGCCGGGGGTACAGCCCCTCGTCCTCGACCTGCTTGAACGTGACGTCCAGTACCGCCCGCACCGGCGTGCCGTCCGGCAGGAACAGCGTGAACTTCTGGTTGATCTGCGCCACCACCGCCTTGAACGACCACATGGTGCCCCAGCGGAACTCGCACTTGGGCGGCCGGCCCTTCTTAGTCTTCGGGTCGGTCTTCTGCTTGTTGACCATCGCCAGGTTCCAAATTGCGTTAGTGTACTGCTTGCGCACGTCCTGGCCGCTCTCGTAAGTGTCGAACATCAACTGCACCTTCAGATCGGTGGGATTGCCGCCGTTGAATTCTAACGGCGGCACGTTGGCCCCCTTCTTCTTGGGCGCCTGCCAGTTGTTGGATTTCGTGAACGAATACTCGGTCGGGTTGAACATCACCTCGACCGATTCATCGGTATCCAGGTTCGTAATCGTGGCCTTAACCAATTCGCCGGTTAGCATCTCTCAATCCCGTTCGTGGGCGGCCCTGGCCGATCAGGCCAGGCCGCGCGACCGCTCGCGCTCTACTTTTAGCCTATGCTGCACCTGCTTCCAAATGTGCTCGGTCAGCTTCTCCAGGCTGGGCAGGGGTGGCGCGGCCGGCATCTCGGGCGCGGAGGGGGCCAGGGAGGTGATGCTGCCCAACGCCTCCTGCGCGCCCTGGCCCACACCCCCCAGCGACTGGCTCAGCCCTCCCAGCGCGCCGGTCAATGGCATGTCCGGCGGCTGCAGGCCGCTCAGGGTAGGCAGTTCGCCCAAGTCCGGCATGGCGCCAATACCGGGCAGTTCGGGCAGTCCAGGCAATTGGCCCGCCAGGCTCTGTGCCGCGCTGCCCAATGAGGGCAGACCGCCGGGCAACTCGGCCAGACCAGGCAGTCCCGCGGGCAGGTTCCCGGCCAATCGGCCCAGGCCGCCAGGCAGTTCGCCCAGCGACGGAAGCGCACCTGATAGCTGTCCTGCTAAACTGCCCGCCGCGCCGCTCAGGCGCTCGCCCAAGCTGCCCAGGCTCGGCAGGTTTTCAGACAGCCCGCGCAGGCTGCTCAAGTCAGAGAGGCTACTCAGGCCTCCCAGGCCGCCTAGACCGCCCAGGTTTCGCAACCCGCCTAATTCGGGCAAGTCGCGCAGGCTCGACAACATCTCGGTCGGGTTAGGCAGTTCAGCAGTCAGCCCGCTGACGCGCTCGGCCGCTTCATCCAGCGAGGGCAACGAGTGCGGGAGGCTGGCCGGCAGCGAAGGCAATTCGGCCGGAACATTCCGCGCCAGACTGCCCAGGTCGCCTAGGCCAAAGCGCTGCACCGGCTCCGGCGTGTCCGCGCCCACCGCCCCCGTGCTTAGCGGGCGCTGGCCCGCCTCTAAGGCAGCGGCGCGATTCAAAACGGCCGGCGCGGGCTCGGGCGGCTGCCTGAGCTCGCCCAGGATGACGCGCTGCACCGGAGCGCCGCTCGCGGCCTGCGCGCCTGGAAGCGCCGGCGCGGGCAGCTGCAGGGCGGCGGCCGCCAGTTGGTCGGCCCGCCGCTCGAACGCGTCATCCGCTGGGCGCAGCGCCTGGCTATCACCGGGCAGGCCAGACTGCTGCTGCACTATGTGCGCGAGCTCGTGGCCGATCAGGCCCAGCCCCGGCAGCGTATCCGGCCGAAATGCGTTCTGCGTGAAGAACACGTCGTGGCCGCTGGCAAACGCAATCGCGTTCAGGCTCTCGGCGGTGCTGTGCGCGCCTTGGCCGGTGTGCACCCGCACGTTGCCAAGCGAAGCGCCATAAGCTGTTTCAAAGTGCTCGCGGAGCTCGGGCTGGAGCGGCTGGCCCTGCCCGCGCTGGCTCTCGATGCTGGTGCGCTGCGCGGGCGTGATGCGCTCGCCGGCCGGCGTGCCAGGGGCGGCGAAGTCGCCGGGCGCGCTCCAGGCGGGCGCATATGGCGCCAAGGCGCGCTGAGTTGGCTTGAATTCGGCCTCCGGCAAGATGTTGGCCGTCAGCGTCAGCGCGGGTGGCAGCACGTGCGTAAGGGGCCCCGGCGGTTCGGCCGGCAGCCAGGCAGCCAAGACCGGCGGCGCGGGCGATCCGACCAGTCGCTGCGCTGCTTCGCCCCGACCAGGCTCAGGCGGCCGGGTGGCTGACCTGGGCGGCTGCCCTGCCTCCGGCTCGGCCACGCTGAGGGGCGCGGCGGTTAACGGACCGCCTGGTGCGGTCTCCCGCGCGGGGGTCAGGACTGGCGCCTGGCCCGAGATGGCCGGCGTCTGCCCCGGCAGGCTGCCCAATGGCGGCAGCACGTCGGTCAGGCCAACGCTGGGGGCCAACTGTTCGGCGAAGACGGCTTCGCTCAGCCGTGCCGGTGCGCCGCCAAAGCTGCTCAGGGCTGAGAGCAAGGCGTTGAAGTCGGCAGGCATGGGCAGCGCGCCTTCCAGCAGCCGCTGCACAGGCGCGACAGACAGCTGCTGCATGAAGTGCTCGACGGTTGGCAGCGTTTGCGCCATCGCCGGCAGCCCGCCCAATTGGCCCAGCATGGGCGGAACGGCTCTGCCTGCCAGCCGGGCGAGCAGTTCCTGCTCCAGGCCCGCGCCGGCCAGCTCGGGGTCGCCTGAGCTGGTAACTGGCAGGCTGGCGGGGCCCCCTGCCAGGGCTAAGCTCGCGCCCGGCGGCGTAAGGTGCTTGGTCGCGCCCGGCGCGGCGGCGTGGCCGGCCTCGACGGGGATGCCGGGCGTCGGCGGCGCCGGGGGCGCCGCGTCCTCGGCCTGGGGCTCGGTCTTGCGCCGCGGCCAGCGAAAGGGCCATCGCCACTTGAACGGCACGCGCTTACTCCACCTCAAACCCGTGATGCGTGATTTCGAGCGTCTCGATCGCCACCGCCGGGGTGGCGGCAGTGAAGGCCGGGCCAATCCACTTTACCGGGTACGCCTCCCGCAGGTTCCAGCGCCGCACTTCCTCCTGCTCGCTGTTGTACAGCACCACCGACACATCCTTGCGCTCCACCTGGCCGCGCGTGACGTTCAGATACCATTCCCACAGCGCCGTCGAGTCAGTCGAGCCCCACTTCAGCGTGATATTGCTGAACTTGGTGCGGCCCGGCAGCTTGTGCACGAAACCGTTGTTGCCGCCTTCGACGTAGTCGGTCACTTCGGTCTCCGCCTGCAGGCCGCTGCATTCGGTAAAGCCGCCGTGGTCGATGCCGTCGATCTCGACAAAGAAGTGCGACCCCAGGTATGGGTCGGTGCGTGAGCCTGTGACCGGCATGTCAGCGCCTCTTGACCGCCTCGTTCAGCTTCCGGTTGATGGCCGCGATCTGCTCTACCCAGCGGTGGCGCTCGAAATGGTCCATCTCGAGCACGAATTCCGGCGGCCAGTGAAAGTGATAGGCAATGTAGGCTACCTCCTCGTAGAGTTTGTCTATGGGGTAGCCCGCGATCCCCCCAGGTGAGCGAAGTCCACCTCGAACTGGGCGGAGCACTGCGGACACTGCACCGGCACGTGACTGTCTCCGCTCTCGTTGATCTGGCGATAGAGACGCTGCAGGTAGGCCAGGTCGCTCGAAAATAGGCCCTCGACGTGCTTGGGCGTCACTTCCGCGATTTGACCCAGCCGCGTGATCACGCGCGAAAGCAGTATGATGACCAGATAGGCCTGGTTGGACTTGACCCGCGGGTCGCGCAGCGGCGCGATCTCGTCCAGGGCAGTCGCCAGCCGCATGGCGCCGGTCTTGTGGAGATTGCCGTCCGAGTCGACGTAGCCGCGGGGCAGGTTGAATTCGAACTCAGTCTTCAAAACGTTCATGGTCCTCTTGGCTGCTGGGCCAGCCTGCGCGGCTGGCCATAAGCCAGGCGGGCGAGCACGCCTGGCGGCGTGCGGGGCTGCGGCTTCCGCCCGACCACGGCCGGCCAACGGGCGCGCAGCCCCACGCATCACGCCCCGCGCGTCCGGGCTACTTGACGCGTTCCAGGCCCTCGTGCGCGATGGTCAGCGCCTCGATCGCGACTTCGTTTCCGTCGGCCTTGGCCTGCGGCCCGCTGATCTTGCTCGGCCAGCCATCGACGAAGTTCCAGCGGGCGATTTCTTCGTTAGCCTGGTTATAGAGCACCACCGAGCCGTTCTTGCGCGCGTCGTTGACCTTGCCCTGCTCGACAAGCTTGCGCCACTCCCACAGCTCCATGATGTCGGTAATGCCGCGCTTGAGCTCGAGGTTCGACCACTTCAGCGCGCCCGGCTGCTTGCGGATGATGGTCTGCCCGCCCGTGCCGGCCTCTTTGTACTCGATGATTTCATTTTCAGAGTCGAGCCCGGTGCACTCGCGGAACTGCGCCTGCGAGATGCCGTCGATCTCGACGTGAAAGTGATACCCGACCAGGGGATCAGTGCGGCTGCCAGTTGGCATATGATTTCCTCCTTAGGGTGCAAGCCCGGCTATTCTTCAACCCCCGCGCCGCCGCTGTATTGGCTGATGCGGAAGATAACGAACTCGGCCGGTTTCACCGGCGCAATCCCAACCTCGACGATGAGCTGGCCCACGTCGCGCGTTTCCGGTGGGTTGTTTTCGGCGTCGCACTTGACGTAGAAGGCCTCTTCCGGCGTGGTGCCGAAGAGCGCGCCGTCGCGCCAGACGCGCGTCAGGAAGCCCACGATAGTGCGCTTTACACGCTGCCACAGGGCCTGGTCGTTGGGCTCGAACACCACCCACTGCGTGCCGAGCATGATCGACTCTTCGACGAAGTTGAACAGCCGGCGCACATTGACGTAGCGCCAGGACGGATCGCTGGACAGCGTGCGCGCGCCCCACACGCGGATTCCCCGGCCGGGGAAGGCGCGGATGCAGTTGACGCCCACCGGGTTGAGGCTGTCCTGCTCCGATTTGGTGATCTGGTTCTGCAGGCCCAACGCGCCGCGCACCACCTCGTTGGCTGGCGCCTTGTGCACCCCGCGCTCGGTGTCGTTGCGGGCCCAGATCCCGGCCATGTGCCCCGAGGCGGGGATGAACATGCTCGCGCCATTGGCGCCGGGGTTGGGGTTGGCGACTTGGATCCAAGGGTAGTACAGGGCGGCGTATTTGGAATCGTAGCCCGCCTCGGTCATGCGCCAGTCCTTGACCTCTTGGGCGTTCATGTCGGGCAGGGGATCGAGAATGGCCACGCGGTCCTTCATGTTCTCGCAGTGGGCGATCAGGGCCAACTGCACCGCCTTGACGCCTTCGCGGTTGATGGCGCCGGCCTGGTAGGCGCCCATCAGGTCGGGGCAGGCGACCATGGTAATGTCGTCGATGGCCTCAAACCCGCCCAACCCGCTGCGATCGGCTACGTTACCCTGGTACAGGTCGGGACCGGTCTGCCGCACGCTCAGCGCCTGCGCCTCGGCCGGCCGCAGGGCGTAGCTGCCGGGAGCGGGAGCGCGCTCGGCCAGGGCCGCGCCGGCCACCTTCAACTCCTCCAGCATGACCAGCTTGGACTGCCTGTTGACGACCTCAACGGCATTCTGCGCGCCTTTGGCCGTCGAGAGGCTCAAGCCCTCGTACTTCTCTTCAGAGGCGCCGCGCTTGATGGTCAGGTTGAACTTGTCATCGCCGGCGTCGGTCACCTCTACGGTGATGCCTTCGCCGCCGCCGCCGCTTTCTCTGGCAATGGCACGCAGCGTGGTAGGCGCCCCGGCGGCTTTGGCCGGCAGGGCGGCCGTGCTGCCGGCCGGGGTTTCATCAGGGCCGCCAGCGGGCAGCCGCAGCACATAGCAGGATCCGCCGCCGTTGTTGAAGTAGCCATAAACGGCGTGGGCCAGGTAGGCGCCCGGCACGAAGGCGCCGAAGACGTTGGTGAATTGCGTCCAGTTGGCGATAAAGGTGGGCTTGTTCACGGGGCCCTTGGCCGCGAAGCCGATGAACCCGGCGACCGCCGTGCCGACGCCTTCGATCGGCTTCGAGCCCTTGTCAACTTCCTCAACGTAGACGCCTGGTGACAGGTATTGAGGTGACATCAAAACTCCTTTGCTATTGCGAGTTGGCACGCCAGGGTGATCACGGTGCAATCCCTCGAGACCAGATGCGCCTCCTTTCGTTACACCTCAATATCGTAGTCCGGCGCCGGCACGACGAACTTGTGCTCGCGCGCCTTGCCATCTGGCGGCTCCACGCGCCAGCGGTACTCGCCGGCCGGCAAGTGGCCGACCTGGAACTGGCCAGCCGTGTCTGACACGGCCTCCAGCCCCGTACCTACGACCTGCACGCGGGCCCCCGGCACGCCCGCCTCGCGGTCGCCCTTGCGGTGCACCAGGCCGCCCACCCGCACTAACGCGGCGTCGGTTGGCTGCCCGCTGGGGCCGACGCGGATCTCGGCCGTGCGCACGAGCGGCCCGACGGCTGGCTTGAAGACTTCCAGTGGTACTGTCCAGATCCACGTCAGCGAAGCGTGCAGATCGTTGCTCACGCCGCCCCAAACCTCGGCCGGCCGGCTGGCTTCATCGGGCTTGGGCACGCGCGCCAGGATCGGATAACTCGCGGCCTTCAGGTCGCCCAGGAGGTATTCCGGCTTGATCGTGTCCTGCCGGTACATGCTGGCCAGCACGCGGGCTAGGATTCGGTGCTCGTCATCGGGCTCAGTCGTCCAGGCGCTCAGCAGGTAGATCAAGTCCAGACGGCGTGGCGGTCGCTGGCGAACGGCGCGGCCGTTGCCGTCGCGCGTGACGAGGTCAACCTCATCTTTCAGGTCAAGGCGCTCCTTGATGTCGTACAGAAAAGCGTTGAGCGTTGGCCGCGTCAGCCGGCTGGACCAGTCGCGGGTCGGCCGGTCGAAAGACAGGTCGACCTCGTTCCGCTTGATCGGGACATCGGCCGCCAGAACTGCTCGCAGGGTCTCGTCAACGTCTTGGAACATGCTTTTCGCTCGCTCCGCGCCGGCCGGCGGCGCGGGTACCATAGCCGATTCTAGAGAAGGTGCAAGTCGGCCCGGCGGAGCGCGGGCGCCTCATTGGCCCGCCCTCCGGCTTTCTTCCAGCGCCTGGACAGCCTCGTCGCGCCGGCGGTCGATCAGGGGCGCCAAGGCGTGCCCCGAGCCGGGCGTTGCAATCAGGCCGTTCAGTTTCTTGTAAATGTCCTGCAAGAGCGCATCGGCCGCCTCGGGGGTGGCCGCGTCCAGCACCTGGCGCATAGGTCCCAGGATCATGGCGTCGGCCGCGGCGGCCAACTCTTGCGCCAGCTGGAATTTGATGGTCTTCAGCCGGCCGAACGCGTCGTCCTCGTGTGAGGGCTGATCCTTGGCCTGGGCCGTGTGCGAGCCTGGCGCGGCTTTGGCGCGGCTCGACTCCTCCAGCAATTCGGCGGCCCGCCGCAACAGACCGACGCCGGCCGGCGTGGCGATCACGTTGCGGGCCATAGCCTTGATGCCTGAGCGCAGTCCCAGAATGCCACCGCCCACCATCCCGGCCAGGCCGCCCGCCAGCACGCCAGCGGGTCCCAAGGTTACCAGTCCGGCCACCGCCCCGGCCAGCCCGCCGAGGATAGCACCGCCGGCGGCACGCCCGCCGACATCGACGACCGCCTCGCGGACCTCGGGTTCGAGGCCCAGGAAGCCCCCAATGGCCCCGCCCACGACCGCGCCCCCGGCGATGCCCGCCGGGCCGAAGGGGACTCCCAGGACTCCGCCAACAGCAGCGCCCACGCCGGCATAGGCCGGCACATCCTCGCCGACGACGTCCCAGATGTCTTCGATGTCCTCATCCTCGTGGACCGGCGTCTCGGCGCTGCCGATGTTGACGTCGGCGGGCGCCGGGGTTTCCTCGCTCCGGCCGGCGATCCGGTTGACAAGCGGCATCTCGGCCTCGATCTCATCCGCCGCGCCGCGGATCTTGTGCGCCAGCGCGTGGGTCGAGTCGTTCGCGGTGAACGTGGCCGTATTCAGATCGGCGCCGGGCGCCGCCTCACCGATGGCGATCTCCACGAAGTTGGAGTGTGAGAAGAAGTCCTCCAGCGCGTGCGAGGCGCGCCCCATGGCGTCGGCGACATCGGCCGTGAAGTTGCCGGGCCGAGCAACAGCGGGCGCCGCCTCCTGGGGCGCGGCGCCGTTGGCCGGCGGAGCGGCCGCGCCGCCCGGGCCTGGGCCGTTGGGCGGCCGCGCCGCCTGGGCCCGCTCACGCGCCGCGGTGGCGTTCTGCGCCTCGCGCTCGGTGCGCACCTGGTCGCGAATTCGCAGCCAGATCTGGATGTAGGGTCTGTCCTCGGGCACGGCCGGATCGAGGCGCTGCCCGACCTTATAGTTAGTCTGCTGCCAGAAGCGCCGGTCCACCTCCGTGTGGAAGGCAGGCCCGCTGGTCGGAAAAGCAGCGGCGCCGGGCGGCTGGCCGTGCACGGTGTCGGCCGGCATGATCATCTCACCTCCCGGCCCGGTCGCCGCCGGCGCCGGGGCCGTGATGCGGTCGGCTGGGAACTCGATGGTCGTCACCGGCATGCCGCGCACCTGGGCCGCAGTCTCCTGGCCGACGGCGCCGGCCGCGGAGGTGCTGGTTGTGTTCGGCGTCTCGGCCTGGTGTAGCGCCCGCAGCTCTTGCTGCCGGCGGGCAAAAGCGGCGGCGGTCTGCCCCGAGGCGCTGCTCGCGCTCATATCACCCCGGTAGTGCATGGCAGCGCGGAAGAGCTGGGCCTTGATGTACTCGCGCGAGTCGACCATGTACTGCGGGATGGATTCACCCGAGGGCTTGAGGAGCAGCGCGTTGCGCGTTTCGGCGGCCATGTTTGGGTCGCCAGTTGGGTTATCCATGTGCTCGAAGAAGTTGTAGCCGCCGTAGGCGCGCCCGTCCGCTAGTTCCTTGGCCTGGAACGGGATCATCCCGACAACGTTGTTGACAGCGCCCTCAAACGCCCCGGTTTCTGCTTCAGTCAGGTTGCCCTGGCTGGCCGCCAACTTGACACCCTTCCAGGCCAGCACCACGGCTGCCAGGGCCGGGTGCGCTTGCGAGAAGTCGCGCTCCCAGTTGGCCGCGTACATCAGCCCGATCTCATCGGGCGAGAACCCCGAGCCAGCCATGCCCTCCACCAGGGACTGGCGGTGATAACGCGGGTCGAACGCCTGCGCGGCTGGATAGGCGGGATCTGGCAGCGCTCGCAACCCTCCGGCCGGAGGGTGGGCGGCCGGGGTAGACCGGCTCTGCCGCGCCTGCGCCTCGGCCTGGGCCTCGAGCGCGTCGTACCGGCCCGGTCCCATGGCGGCGGTCTCGCCCCGGCTCTGCTGAACGACGTGGGCCAGCTCGTGGGCCAGGACGTGGGCGCCGTGCGGTGTGTCGGGCCCAGGCGTGCCCGGCGCCAGATAGACCTTGCGCCCAACTGTCAGGGCCTCGGCACCCGCAGCGGCCGCCGCGGCGCTGTCATGCTTCAGCGCGACGGCGGAGAGATCATAGCCGAGGCTCTGTTCGGCCTGCGCCAGCACGGCGGCGCTGCCCGGCTCGGGCTCGTTTTCAGCCGGCGCCCAGGCTGGCGCCTCAACCGCCTCGTCATCTATCCACAGGCGCTGCCCGCGCGCGAAGCGCTGCACCATCTGGACGGCGGTTTCCTCGCCCTCGCCGCCCTCGCCCGACCCGCCGCTCGGCAGCGCCTCATCGCCGGCCGCCAACTTCTGCTTGTCGTCGCAATCCAAATCCACGTTGATGATGAACGGCGGCTTGTCGAGCGCGTCGCTGGCATCCTGGGCCTCTTGTTTGCGCCGGGCGCCCTCCGCGTCGACCACGGCTTTGCCCGCTGCCACCAGCTTTGCGATGGCCTTGGCGCGCGGAACCCCCTTCGCCTCGCAGGGCGCTTCGTACACGCCGTTGTACTTCTCAAAGGCGGCGACGTGCTGGTCTTCGTGCGGTTTGAGCTTCTTGTCGATTGCGTCCTGCACGCGTTTGCGCTGGCAGGCGCTTAGCCCGTCGGGCACGGTGGGCAGATTGACGGTAATGGTCGCCTTGAAGGCGGCCACGATGGTGCCCGAGATGTCTACCAGGCCGTTACCGACGTCGGTGACCTTCTCATCCTTGGTCTTCAGAGAGGGCGGATTGTAGGCGCAGTTAGTGACACCCTGCTCGTCGATAGTGATGATGCCGCCGCCCTGATCGTCGTCGCTCAACGTGATGGGCGTTGGCTCGCCGAGCTCTGGCGCGTGTTCTGTCCCCAGGGCGGGCTCCGGCTGGCGCTGGATGGCCGCCGGCTGGCCGATGGCTGCCGCTGGCAGCAGCGGCGGCGCCCCCGCACCTGAACCGGCCAGCCCAACCGCGGCGGTCGCAGCCGCCTCGGCCGCCTGCTCGAAGGCGTCGCCGGGATCGCTGAGCGCCACGCCTCCAGGTGCGGGCTTGCCGGCTACCGGCCCGGCCGCCTGCTGGACGGTGTGGGCCAATTCGTGGGCGAGCAGGTGACGTCCCTGCGCGGACTGGGGCGCATAGGCGCCCTGGCTGAAGAAGACGTTCTGGCCGCTGGTGAAGGCCACCGCGTCCACCGCCTGGTTGAGCGCATCGGCCTCTGGCCCGGTATGCACCCGGACGTTGGTTAGGTCGCTGTCCAAACGAGCGCCAAATTCCTGGGCCAACCCCGGCGCCAATGGGCTGCCGCCGGCTGACGCTGCCTCAATGCGCCGGGCCACGTCGTCTCTGCGCGCCGCGCCAGTGGACCCAGCGCGCTGCACTGGCCCGGAACGCAAATGCCGCATCACGCGCTGCACGTAAGCATTGCCGCGCTGCTGCTGCAGCCGGCCGAGCAGAGTGCGCCGCACCGGGCCCGCCACGCGGGCCAGGCGGGCGGCCTGGTGCGCGGGCGCGGCGGTGTTGTCGCCCACCGCCAACGCTTCGTCGGGCACCTGCGCCGCGAGCAGGTCGGCCGCTTCGCGAGCGGCGGCCACGGCTGGAGCGGCGGCAAGCCCGGGCGATGGCGGCCGGCGCGGATCTACGCGCGCGTCGAGCACGGTCTCGCCCCTGGCGAGTTCCTGTTTCTCGGGCATCAGTGCACCTTGCCAGTCTGGTCGCGCGCCGGCGACCGTTTCTCGCGTTGCCGCCCAATGTTGTTGTCGTCGGAGTCGGGGGCAGCCAGAGCGGCCTTGGGCTCGGCGCTCTCGAGGGGTTGTTCACGCTGCAGCCAGAGCACGAGTTCTTCTTCCAGGGCGCGCCGCATTTCGTCGTAGGCACCGGCGCCGCCGGGGTCGTGAAGGCCAAACTCCACTTCGATGACGGCATCGATTAGTTCCTGGCTGCCGGTCTCCAGCGCCTCGCGCGTGTCGGCGTCTGCGATTCCGGCCAGGGTTGGTGCGAGGCCCAACGCTACCTGTTTGAAGCCCGACACGAGACCCTGCTCGCACGCTGCTTCGAAGCGGCGCAGGATATGCCGGTCGCCGTCCGCGCTGCCGGCGTTCTGCCCGGCGAAGCCGTCACTGGCCGCCTGAACGCCCAAAGTGAGGGCGCGGCCGACCTGGAGGCCCACCCGCGGCAGGGCGGCCAAGATGAAATCCGCCGCCACGCCCGCCAGGGCGCTGGTCATGCCCACGGCATCAATGATCCTTTCCCGGCCGGACACAAGACGCGCGCCGGATGCGGCCACGAAGGCGCGCAGGGCGTCTCGCGCCGCCGCGTGGTGACGTTCGAGCAAATCGCGCGCTCGCTTTTCGACCATTGCCAGCCGCGCCCCTCGGCTTGCACGCCGCAACATGCTGCCCAGGGCGCGGTTGCCTACGGACTTCTGCAGCAGCAGCCAGCCGGCCGCGCGTTCCGACAGCGGCTCAGTGTCTGGCAGCGGGGCGGCGTCGGGCTGATTGCGCCAGGCGCCCTCGGCGCCGGTTTGATGCGCTTTGCGGTCGTGGGTCAAGCGTGCGTCCTCGTCCCCGTTGTCTCGTCGAACGGCAGCGGCTGGGCGCTCTAGGATTCGAACAAGGCCATATAGCGGTCAAAGTCGCTGGCCGTCACCATGCGCCCAATCTTTTGGAACTCGCGGCGCGTCGCCTGGATCATGTGCTCCATGCCCACCACCCGGCCATCGGTAGCGGCCAGGAACGCGGCCAGCAGCGTGATGTTGTGGATATTGCCGCCCGTGACTTTGAATTGACGCGCCAGAAAGTTGAAATCGACATCTTCGGCCAGCGGCAGGCCGTCCGGCAGCGCGCCCTGCCAGATCCGGCGCCGGTCGTCCTCGCCCGGCACAGGAAAGTCGACCACGAAGTGCATCCGGCGCAAGAAAGCCTCGTCGATGTTCATTTTGAGGTTCGTGGCCAGGATGACGACGCCGGCGTACTCTTCCATCTTCTGGAGCAGGTAGGCGGTCTCAATGTTGGCGTACCGGTCGTGGGCGTCCTTGACCTCGGACCGCTTTCCAAAGAGGGCATCGGCTTCGTCGAAGAACAAGATGGCGTTGGATGTCTCGGCTTCGGTGAAGATCCGGTTGAGGTTCTTCTCTGTCTCGCCGATGTACTTGCTGATGACGCTCGACAGGTCGATCTTGT
>JADLEU010000404.1 GCA_020845955.1 Anaerolineales bacterium | reverse complement strand
CTGGTTGACTCACAAGGCCAGCAAGGTGACAGGGCAAAGAAGGACACTATACGCCGTAACCTGCAGAGGCTGACGTTGTGCAACTTATTTACACCAAGATAGGCGTGGAAGGTTGGTCATTGCGGCAGCTTGCCGCATAGAAGGGCTTGCTCCACCGCCGAAGAAATCATCGCATTGGGAAGCGACCTTGCTTTCCAAGCTGATACGGAATCCGGTCTACAGGGGGGAGTTCATCGCCCACCGATACCGACAGATCAGAATCCCCAAGCGCGGGGTAGTGCCGGATGAGTCCCACCGATTCGGGTTCACGAAAGTTCAGCGGCCGCGCGAAGAGTGGATTGTGGTACCCGTCCCACCCCTGGTGTCGTCAGAGCTATGGCAGATGGCGAACAAGATGCTCGAGAAGAACGCTCAGACAGGCAGGCGCAATGCCAAGGTGCCATATCTCCTCACCGGCCTGCTCAAGCGCCCTGGCCGAAGCCTTGCAGTACCGGCCGCGCTTGCAGATGTGACGGAGCCGTCCGCCCGGTGAACGGTTACACACGGGTTATTGTTACAGGGCCGGTTTTTGGCCTCACAACTCGCTCGATGTATAATTCGGCTTCAGAGGGAGATAGTGGCATTTGACCACCTGTTGCTGTGTGGTGACAGCCGTGGCAAGTACCAAGTAGGATTTGTATGTGGGTTTTGCACAGTCATTGGGAGCCGCTGGATTCAGGCGGCGTTTTGTTCTGGGCCGAAACGACAGAAACGCGCCCGCCGCGGCCAAACCGTGCTCACCGGTCAGACAGGCCCCACCCGCAGCCCCACCCGTTTTGTGCCACGGGGGAGCGGGTGCAACAGATCATGGCGATGCTGGGCCACACGGCTGCCGCAGGCAAAGAGAAGCAGGCGATCCTACGGTTGCCCACCACTCGCTCCGGCCCACAACCCTCCCCCCAGTTGCTCCATGAGTGGTCGTTGGCCGACGACGAACCGCTCCACCTCGCGCCCTGGCAGGTGAACGGCTGGTGGCTCCCTGCTGCCGAGGCGCTTGCGCTCCTGTCCCATCTCCCTCTGCCACAGGAAACGCCAGCCGACCTGGCTATCGGCGTCGACAGCCGCTACTGGCATACGGTCGCCAGCCTGGTGCTGGAGACGTTGGCCCAACAGAAACTGGTTCCCGCGCTGGTGCAGGCCGGTGAACATGGCAAGGAATACCACGCTCGCTGGTTGCCGGTGCTGGATGGCCCCCAGGACGCAGCCCGACTCGCCCAGTTGGAGGCGGCCATGCCCCCGATATGCCGGGCCGCCTTCGTGCGCGCGGGCGCTCGCTCCTTCGCACCGCGTGCGCTGCTCGACCGTTTCATCAAGGTCATGGCCGATGCGCAGGCCCGGCTTTGGGCACGCCCGGCCCCGCCGACGCTCGACCATGGCGACGTGGCGCAACGCTGGCTACGTGCCCTGTTCGGTGACGATGCCAGGGTCGCCGCCGCGCCTGCCCAATTGAAGGCGCTCGATCGCAGCGTGCAAGCCTGGCTGCGCAACCTGCACATTGCGGGAGCGGGCGACTTTCGCGTCGCCTTTTGGCTGACGCCGCCAGCGCCAGCCGGGGAGGGCCACACGTCCGCCTGGCAACTGCACTACGTGTTGCAGGCACGCGCCGACCCCAGCCTGTTGTTGCCGGCCAGCGATATCAGGCAAACGAGGGGCAGCGTGCTGCACCGGCTGGGGCACCGGCTAGACCGGCCACAAGAGCAATTGCTGGCCGCGCTCGGTTATGCCAGCCGCCTGTTTCCACCCATCGGACGCAGTTTGCGGGAAGCCCAGCCCACCCATCTGAATCTGGATACCGACGAAGCCTTCCACTTCCTGCGCGAGGCGGCTCCACTGTTGGAACAAGGCGGCTTCGGTGTCCTCGTACCGCCCTGGTGGAACCAGCGCGGCGCCCGACTGGGGATGCGCCTGCGCGTGCGACCGAAAAGCCCAGCGGCAGATCAAAGCGTGGGTCGCCTCGGCTTCGATCAGTTGGTCGCCTATCGTTGGGAACTCTCCGTAGGCGATACGACCCTCACTCAAGAAGAATTCGCCGCGCTGGTCGCGCTGAAGACGCCGCTGGTGCCCCTGCGCGGCCAGTGGGTGCAACTGGACTCGGAGCAGATCGAGAAGGCGCTGAACTTCTGGCAATCGCAAGCGTGGGCAGGAGAAGCCAGCCTGTTGGAAGCCCTGCAAATGGGGCTGGGCGCTGAGGACGCGGTGGATGGCTTGCCGGTGGAGGATGTCTCCTACGAAGACTGGCTCGACGGCTGGCTGGGGCAGGTGACCGGCCAGGAGAAACTGGCAGAACTGCCACCGCCCGATGGCTTGCGCGGCCAACTCCGACCGTACCAGCGTTACGGGTACTCGTGGCTAGAGTTCCTGCGGCGCTGGGGGCTGGGCGCTTGTCTGGCCGATGACATGGGGCTGGGCAAGACCGTGCAGACCCTCGCCCTGCTGGTAGGCGACCAAGAGCAAGGCGCCGGGCAGGGGCCGGTGCTCCTGGTCTGCCCAACCTCCGTCGTCGGCAACTGGCAGAAGGAGATTGAGCGCTTCACGCCCACCCTGTCGGCCTTCGTCCACCGCGGCAATGAGCGCTTGCAGGGCACGTCCTTTGCGACGGAAGCGAAACAACATGACCTGGTGATTACCAGTTACGCCCTGGCGCGGCGCGACGCGGAAACGCTTCAGGCCGTG
>JADLEU010000403.1 GCA_020845955.1 Anaerolineales bacterium | reverse complement strand
GATCAGGACGCTGCTTTTTTCGTCGGGCCGGTTGCGGCTCGGGATCATCCAGACTAAGGCGCACACTGTGTTCACGGATGGGAATCCCCGCGGTTTTCCAATCCTCGCTGCCCATTAGTTGTTCTAGCAACTGAAGCGCATGGCTGGCGTGAAGTACACCGATGCCGTGGCCAACGTTGTCCCAAACGACAAGCCCGTGGCGGTCCCAATAGTGCCACTCGCGCCGGTCCACCCAGGCCGGGCATCCGGCGGGGGCTTTCCGTGCTGACCCATAGGCGGAACCGTAGGCGTTCAACCGAGCGCCCCAGGTTTGGCTGTCATCCCCACCGGATGCTAAGGCGCGTGTGAGGGACGAGGGTGCAATCGCAGCTGGCGATTCGGTTCCCTCCACCACTGCGGCTACCGAGCGACCACAATTGCGGCAAAACTTGTCGATCCGGTCAACCTTGCTGTTACAGTGTGGGCAGTGCATATGAAACCCTCCTGTGAATTGTACAGAGACCGCTCGTCAGGCTGAGCTTCTGAGCCGAACAAGAGCTATGGCAATCTTATCACCAGCAGGATAGTACTTCGAGGCCTGCTACTGGTTGCCCGAGCCTCAGCACATAGCTGTGCTGTCTGCCTCCTTCATCCGCGCGTACATGATTGCTGACCCAGGACCTGCTGGTCACTGGTGCGCGTCACAGGCCAGAATGGGTAGTGGAGTGGATCTGATAGAATCGTCCTAAGTCCCCAGAAACCTACATGTTGATGAGGTAGCTAAATGTGGCCCGATAACGAAACGACCCTGGATCTTATTGGCTTCAAAGTCCACGCTGACCTAATTCGGGAAGTAGTAACCGACGAAAACATGCTACCCGTCGTGCTCGGCGTGTTCGGCGATTGGGGGAGCGGCAAGTCAAGCATTATGCAGATGCTGACGGCTGACCTATCGGCACGAGACGCCGAAGGTGTCGTTTGTATCCCCTTCAATGGGTGGGTGTTTGAAGGGTATGAAGACGCCAAGACTGCGCTCCTGACGTCCATTCTGGTGCAGCTTGGGGAACACAAGCGCTTTGGCGTAAAGATTAAAGACAAGGCCGAACGGCTGCTCAAGCGCGTGAAGTGGATGGAGGTGGCTAAACTTGGCATCAAACATGTCGGTGTACCACTCGGCGGGTTTCTTTTGGCTAGCTGGATGGCTCAGCATGGAGTTGGCGCCCCGCCACAGCTCCCGGCTTTACCGGATCCGACGACGGTCAATTGGGGGAGTGCTGTGGCCGATGATGCACAGCCAAAAGGAAATCAGCCAGCCCTCCTGGAAGCACGCAAATTTCGTGAGGATTTTGAACAGTTATTGACTGAGACAAACGTCAAGACGCTGGTAGTGCTCATTGACGATCTCGACCGCTGCCTGCCTGAGCGCATTATCGAAACCCTTGAGGCAATCAAGCTCTTTGTGTCGGTTCCCCAGACCGCGTTCGTGATTGGTGCCGATCCGCGTATTGTCCGACATGCGATTGCGAAACGCTATGTGGAGCGGCAGCTACGCGAGGAAGAAACCAAATCGGAGGATGAGTACAACCTGGTCACCGATTATCTAGAGAAGCTCATTCAGGTGCCATACTACCTGCCGCGCCTATCTCCCTCCGAGGTTGAGACCTACATCAATCTCCTGGTATGCCGCTCAGCGCTGGCTGATCCAGCGTGGGAAAAAGTCCGTGCCGATTGGCAAGCGCGGCGGGTGCAAAACTTCTATGCCGCCTATGGGAGTGCCGCGGTTCAAGCTGCGGTGGGCGCGGCTGACATGGACCCTGTGCTGACGCAGCGGCTAGCCTGGAGTGGCGCGGTGGCACCCGTCATTACTGAAGGGCTCAAAGGCAACCCCCGCCAGGTGAAGCGTATGCTCAACGCCATGCTCCTCCGCGAAAAGCTTGCCGCCGTTGCCGGTATCGCGATTCGTGAAGATGTGTTGGCAAAGCTGATGGTACTGGAATACACCTATTTGGAACGCTTCAAGGAGCTATATACGTGGCAAGCGGCTGAGGGCGGACACCCAGCCAGGTTGAAGAAACTCGAACACCCGCCAGCAGCCGGTGACCCAGCTGATGCGCCAGAGAGTGAACTCAAAATGTGGCAGACCGCACCGATTAAACGGTGGTTGTCCATGCAGCCACACCTGAGCGATATTGATTTGCGAGACTATTTTTGGCTCGCTCGTGACCGAACCAGCTCGACACTGGCTGGCGTGGCAATGATCTCGCCGTTGGTACGACGGTTGTTTGACAGCTTGGTAAATGACAATGAGGCCGAGCAGATTACGGCTGCGGGCCAGACACGTGACTTGTCAGAGGTAGAACGGGTAGATCTGTACCAGCTCCTCCATCAGCGAGTGCTGCGCCTGCCGGCGGATGACAAAGCGGTAGTCGCTCTGCAACGATTGGCGGATGCGGGCGTGGCTGACGCCTTCGAATCACTGCTTGAGGCGGTGCTTGCAGCGCCGGTAGGAGAGCTTCATCCTGCTGTGCCATATATTATCCTGAACGTAGTACAAGGACATTCTGAGGCCCGCCCCCAGGCTGAGCAAGCACTGGAACAGCTTGCTACTTCTAAGCAAACCCCGGCGGGCAAGGCCGCTGCGAAAGCGCTGAAAGGACTACGGGATGGGAACAAGTAAAGGCTATAAGGCGCCGACGGGTGGCAAGTGGACGGATCTCAAACGTGAGGGGACGCAGTATGTCAAGACAGGGGCTGGTCAATCTGCAACGGTTGGTTCTAGCCTTCTAGGGAAATTTATCCAGGCACATGGGGGAGCGAAGGGCTGGGCATCCGGCAGAGGCGGTTCCGGTGGCTCCGGTAGTACTGGCGGCAGTGTGGCAATCGGGCATGCCGCGCGAAGAACAGGCCGCAGCCTAGGTGGATTCTTGTCTGGGGTTAGCGCAGGGGGCCTTGGTAAGGCCCTCGAGGACTTGGGCCTGACTGATTTGGCAGGCCGCAGTGCAAGCGACATTGCCAGTGCGCTTCTCGACAGGTTGTCGGGTCCCGCCAGCACCCTGGACAGCGCTGCGGCCCGGGCAGCTCTTTCAGCACTGCTCCTTGAGCTCTTTGGTGCAGCCAAGACCGTCGAAGCGATGGAGCAGTTGCTCAACACGGCCCTCGATACCTTGGGTGTGGCTAAAATCGTCACCCGTTTCTTTGGCCACTATCTCTATGAGTGCTTTTGTCGATCCTTTTACGAAGCTTGGTCCAAAAAGGTGGGCGAGACGCAGGCCAAGAGTTCGCTCAGTGCTGTCAAAAGTGTTATTGAGAATGCGCTCAAGGCCAAGCTCAGTACGCGCGATATACGACGGGTCAAGTGGGACGGCCCGGAAGGTCAGAAACTTGCGCAAGCCATTCTTGAGGACACGCTTGACATTTTTGGGGGTACCGAATGAAAGCCGACGTTCTCATAGTTTCTTCAAATCGCGATGACCGTGGCTTTGTCATTCCCACCGTTGATCTGCCGGAAATCAGGAAGCGTTGGGAGCTTGATATCGGCCTGGCCACACTATTCCGCCACTTCGGTTTGCAGCATCCAAAGGCGATGGACCTGGTTCTGCTCGCTAGCAGCTGCTATCTGCTTGACAAGGTCGTCTCGCGTTCGACCGGTCCTGACAATTGGACGCGAACGTTTGAGCTCTCTCTTCCGGTTTCCGATCCGGCAACTTGGAATGCGGTCGCAGGGAGCCTCAGCCAAACGTTAGAGTTTCTGACTGGCGATTTTTGGAGCTTTTCATTCAAGCCATTGACTGCGCAAGTGCTCCGGCGGCCCACGGGTTCACGGCTTCGAACCATCCGATACCGACGCGGCCAAGAACATGCCGTCTGCTTGTTTTCAGGCGGGCTCGATTCCCTGTCGGGGGTGCTCGACCTCTTGGCCAGTTCCCCCACAAAGCACTTGTTTCTTCTTGGTCACTATGATTTGGGCCCTGCCCGAGAAACCCAAAGGAAGTTGTACGATAGTCTGGAGCCTACGTACGGTGAACGCACAACGCTCGTGCATGTACGCGCCGCTCATCGGCCACTCGGTGCAGACGAGTCATCCATGCGCAGTCGGTCACTCGTGTTTCTCGCGCTGGGAATGTATGCGGCCAGTGGCCTTGGCCCACACGTGCCACTGTATGCGCACGAAAACGGCTTTGTGGCCCTCAACCTCCCGCTTACCCCATCACGAGTGGGTTCATGTAGCACGCGGACGATGCACCCTTTCTTCTTGGAGCAATTGGCCGGCGTGTTAAGTGCCGTGGGGCTGCAAAACCCAATTCTTAACCCTTATGCCGCAAAGACGAAAGGGGAATGCATCACCGAGAGCCTGGCCAGCGCCCTGCTCCAGACAGTAGCCGATCAATCGCAATCATGTGCCCACCCCGGCCGGCGCCAGAACTGGGATCGCACATCGGCAATAAACTGCGGGTACTGCTACCCATGTCTGATTCGTCGTGCTGGCATGCACGCTGCTGGCCTCGATGACGGCAACGAGTATGGCATCGATGTCTGCGCGGGCGAGCTGCGACCTGGTGACGAAATGGATAGCGCGGCCGACCTTCGGGCCTTACTAGATTTTGTTCGCCAAGATTGGTCGCTGACTGAGCTTCGCAAGGAAATTGTCAAGGTAGCCCTGATTGACAATGTGCCGGCGCAGGCTGCCATGGCGAATCGCGGCATTGCTGAAATTCGTCGGTTGTTTGCTGAAAAGGGCAACAGGGAACTCCGGGCTGCCATCGGGGCATGGCCGCAACGCCATGATTGATGCCCATTGCCACCTTGATCTGTATCCGCAGCCGATGGCAGTTGCCAGAAGCGCGGACAGGTCCGGCGTTCTGACCATTTGTGTCACGAACTCGCCTTCATCTTTCGTCCAAGCGCAAGCGCACTTGCGAGTACTGCCACGGATCCGCGTAGCTCTGGGGCTCCATCCCCTTGAAGCTGCGCAGCATCCTACGGAGCGATCGCAGTTCTCACGGCTGATAGACTCGACCTCCTATGTTGGGGAAGTCGGCCTCGACTTCTCACAAGAGGGACAGCCCACACGCGATATACAAGTCGAATCGTTTGCTTTTGTGTTACGAGCCATACAGGGCAAACCTAAGTTTATTACGTTGCACTCGAGACGCGCCGAACGGACGGTGGTTGAGATGCTACGACAGACAGGCACGTCGCCGGCTGTGTTTCACTGGTACAGCGGCTCAATTGGAGTTCTTGAACAGGCGCTGGCAGATGGTCATTACTTTTCGATTAATCCGGCCATGATCAAGAGCCCGAACGGCCAAAAGATCACAGCTGCCGTTCCGATGGACCGGCTTTTAACCGAGACGGATGGGCCGTTCATATCCTTGGGCAATCGCCCGGCAGTACCAGAGGATGTTGCGAGGGTAGAGAGCTATTTGGCGAGTAAATGGAACCTCAGCACAGGAGTGATGTCTCGTCAAATCAGAGAGAATCTGCTCAAAATTCTGCTGCCCTTAAAGCATAGCTGAACCACGGCGCGTGTCTATCAAGCCCGATATTGACACACCGCTTGTCTTGCATATGGTGTGCGCTGCACCTCATGCAAGAACCTGTAGGTCACCAAAGTCTAAACTGCCGCAGGCCCTTCTCTCAGTATAATAGGAACTCGCCATCGTAGTTTTCGCCACTGTTGGGAGCAAATCATGCAGCTCAATCTTGATATTGTGCAAGTGGTATCTTGGGCCTTTGGCCTCGTGTTTCCTCTCTGGCCTTTCGTCCTCCTTTCAGGCGTGTTTCAGTGGCGGGGGAGGCTGCTTGGCATTGTCAACCTGAGTATTTTCGTTTGGGTCCTCCTACTTCTGATGAGGGCTTTTGTCGCGGTGTATTCCGCACCAATGCTTCAGATATTGATCCCCGAACCAGCTAGCACACTGCTATTTGTACTGACTGGAGTGATACTCATCATCCTTCGTGTGAGTGTGCCATACTGGGCCGGACCAACTGTACAGCCCAGTCCCCATAGGTCAACGCGAAGTGCTAGTAAACAGATGCGTACTGCAGAGCTACCGCGGACCGCACATCCAAATATAGTGATCCTTGAACAGAGAATGGACGATGCTCTGGTTAGGGGGGATTATGCGGGGGTACTTCACGCCAGTTCAAACATCTACGAAACTCTGGCAAAAGATGTTACGGGATCACCAAGTGTGAATGACAAGACGCTTAGGCAGTTTTTTGACAAGTACCGCGCCAAATCATCATTGCCGGAACCTGTTCTCGATTACATGCTTGAGGTCTATAGGCGGAGAAACGTCACCCCCTTGGCGGGCCACGGCAGCATTGACCCGCCAAATATTAGCAAGCGAGATGCGGTCACTTTGGCGGAGATGACCAAAGCCTTTGTCAGGACAGAGTACAGGATGCAGGAGTAGTTAGATCACTGCGTTTGCAATTAATTCTGGGATGTCATGCCATTTCCAGACATTCTCAGCTAGACTTTATCCATTCGCCAGAGATGAAGGAGCAGAGTAAGCTACGGCAATTCTCGGCCAAGAGGATTGCCCATGCCTACCCTGCCCAGCGACTATCTTAGCCTGATTCAGGTTTTTGCACCGT
>JADLEU010000402.1 GCA_020845955.1 Anaerolineales bacterium | reverse complement strand
GCGGGGCTGTGGCCACAGCCCCGCGCCTCTGTTGGCGCGCCGGCAGGCGTGCAGCACAGCGACGTGACGTCTGGCGCCCGCATCTCGCGGGTGCTCCCCTGAACAACCCTTCATGGTCGGCAAGGCCGGCACGCTCCAGCTCCGTCCGGGGTTGAAATTCGGTCAAACACGGGCGGCACCTGGCGGATAGTACTATCAGAAGCGGCAATATTGGACCCACGCGTGGACGAACGACAGGCCATCACACGGCTCAGGCAGGGCGACCTCGCCGGCCTCGAAGTACTGGTCCGCAAATACCAGGTTCAGGCCGTCCGCCTGGCGGACCTTATCACCCGCGACCAGGCTTTGGCGGAGGACATCGTCCAGGCGGCGTTCCTGCGCGCCTACGAGCGCATTGCGCAGTTCGACCCGCAGCGCTCTTTCGGGCCGTGGTTCCTGCGCAGTGTTGTCAACGATGCCCTCAAGGCGGCCGCGCGCAGCCAACGCCTGGTGCCGCTGGAGGCCGTCGAAGCGGCCGGCGCGCCAAGCCTGGCCGACCTGCTGGCTGACGAGCTCCCGGGGCCCGAGCAGCAGCTGGAGGCCGAGGAGCTGCGCCAGGCCGTCTGGGCCGCCATGGGCAAGCTGCCGGCCGAGCAGCGAGCGGCGGTGGTCCAACGCTACTTCCTGGATACGCCAGCGGAAGCGCCGCAGAGCGCCTGGCCAAACACGGCGCGCTGGCGGCTGCACGCCGGCCTGAGCAGGCTGCGCCGCTTGCTCGAACCATTCCGAACCGGTGCGGCCAACGGCCGGACCAGAGCGCAAGATGGGAGATGGGACCATGAACGAACAGAAGATCGTGACAGCGCTCGATCAGCTTGAGCGAAACCGAATACCCGATGACCTGGACCTGTGGCCCCGCATCGCCGGCCAGGTTCGGCAGCCGACTGGTCGCCATATCGGCTGGCCGGGCCGCCTGCTGCGGCGGGTGACTATTGGCATCGTCACACTCAGTGTCTTGCTGGCGTTAGGGCTCGGCACGCGACTGCTCTGGCCGGCGCGTGGAGCAACACCGGCCGCGCTGCAGGTCCTGAGCGGGCTGGCCGAGGTCGCGGCCGCCCAACCCGCTTACCCCGAAGAAGCCGGCTACCGCTACGTCCGCCTTGAAGGCCACTATCTCTGGATGGCCCAGGCGGAGGAGCAGCTCACCTCAGCCCTTGTCGCCGTCACTCGCGAGCTGTGGGTCGCGGCGGATGGCTCGGGCCGCATTCGCCAGGCGGCCACGCCGCAGGCCTTCTTCGGCACAACCGAGCAGGCCTGGCGGGAGGCGTTCGGCACATCCGCGAACGGTCAAGCGCAGACACAAGCGTTTGGCCCAGGCGGCCTGTTCTACGAGGGCTATTCGGCCTTGCCAACCGATCGGGACGCGCTGTTTGACGTTATCCGCGACCGCGCCGCAGTCGCCCTGGAGGCGCCGGTGGGCGTGGAGATGTTCATCCTGATCGGCGACCTGCTGCGCGAGCCGGGCGCGCCACCCGAGCTGAGGGCTGCCCTGTTCAAGGTCGCGTCGCGGATTGATGGGGTTGAGCTCCTGGGTGACGTGACCGACAGCTTCGGCCGGGTGGGCGTCGCCCTCGCAATCACCAACAATGCAGATGACGCGCGTGAGCGCCTGGTCCTCATCTTCGACCCTTCCACCTCAGCGCTGCTGGAAGACCAACGCGTCCTGCTGGAACCAGCTGCCTGGCTTGACGTTGAAACGCCGTTCGTCCTGTCCCGCACGACGGTCTTGGAAACGGGACTGGTCGAGTCACTCCCCTGAAGCGACGTTCGCGCAGCAGGTCTTGCGACAGGTCAGGAGCTTCCGCCCCTGGCCTGTTGGCTGTTCGGGCCTCCTCTGCCTGCCCGGTCTGACCCGCCCAAGTAACCGATGGCGCGCGTTGCGTCTCAAGCTGGTTGTTGTCCACTGGATGCCACCCTGGCTGACTTATGTCTCGTTATGCGGCTGACATTCGTCACTGGCCGACTCAATCTTGCTTCCCTAGAATGACAGTAGGGGGAATGCCTCGCCAGCCAGGCCCGCGGTGGTTTCACGTTGCCCTGGCGCAAAAGCACGCCCCCCGCCATCGCATCGCTCCAAGGCGCGAGTGTGGCTCGCGCATGCCCCTGAGAGGCCGCGATGAAAGAAATCATCGTGCTGATTGCCCTCGTGCTTTTCATCTGGCAACTATCGCGCTGGATCGGCCCGCCCATTCGCCGAGACCGGGAGGCGCCACCCGCCGGCCCCAATCTAGAGACGGACGTGTTGCCGGCCGACGTGCCCGTCATCCTGGACACCTAGCGATCGGTCCGGCGACCGCGAACCGTGCGGCGCCCTGGAATAAGGAGTTCGTAGTGGAACCACTCGGGATCAACTTCGGTTTGCTCGTTCGGCTGCTTTTCGGCCTGGCTCCCCTGCTGCTCTGGCTACTGCTCACCCTGCTGGCGCTCTTCGCCTTGCGCGGGCGCGGTCTGGCGGGCACGACCCTGGCAATCTGGGTCTTGGTCATCGTTGCGGCGCCCTTCCTTGGCGCCCTGGCCGTCTGGATCGTGCGGCCGCGGGATCAGCCGCCCGCCGTCCGAACTTAGCTCCGTGGTTCACTTGGTCCGGTCCGGACGACCGCACCGGGCTGCCGGAACGCATTCGGGAGCAGCCGGCTAATGATTCGCCTGCCCCAGCGTATATAAGGGTAGAACGCGTGCAAGCCCAGGACCCTTCCTGATGCGCACACCCTTTGGCAGGAGCACCCTACCCCTTGATGCCGCGGCCTTTGCCGAGCTGTACCAGGCGCACCTGGCCGCGGTGTTCAATTACTGCCTCTTTCGGGTCGGAGACCGGCAGTTGGCCGAAGACCTGGCGGCGGACGTCTTCGAGCGCGCCTGGCGCGCCCGTGGCCGTTACCGGCCGGACCAGGCCAGCTTTGCCACGTGGGTGCTGGCCGTCGCCCGTAATGCCGTCGTGGATTGCCAGCGCCACAACGGCCGCCACCCCATGGTTGCACTGCCCGCGGATCTGCTGGACGACGCTCCCCTGCCTGACACGGCCGTTGAGGCCGCCGACGAGCAGGCGCGCCTAAAAGCCATGATCGCGACCTTGCCGGAGGCCGACCAGGACTTGATCGCGCTCAAGTTCGGCGCCGGGCTGCCCAACCGCCAGATCGGCGAGTTCCTGGGCCGCAGCGAGGGCGCCGTGGGCGTGGCGCTGCACCGGGTAATGCGCAAGCTGCGCGCGTCGTGGGAGATCAGCGATGAAGTCCTTGAGCGCTAGCCCGTACGCCAGCCGGGCCGAAATCATGGCCGAGTTCCAAGGTGACGAAGCCGTGTTGGCCCACGAGTTGCTGGGATTGCGGCAGGCACCGGGCGCGGCGCTCCAAACGCGCATCGCGTCGCTGGCCAAAGCCACAAGCCCACGCTCGACTGCGACTTGGCCGCCCTGGGGGCGCTGGCGGCCCCACCAGCGCTGGGCGGCCGGCGCGCTCACGCTGGCCCTGATGCTCGCTTTGGCCCTAGCGGTCGCCGGGCCGCAGCGCGTGCTGGCCCAAGTCCAGCGGCTGCTCGGCTACCTGCCTGGCTACGGCTTCGTCGACCCAGACCAGACCCGGGTACTGACCGCGCCGGTGACCGTGGAACGAGACGGTGTGAGCGTGACCGTCACCCAACTGATCGCCGGCACGGACAAGACCCAGGTCACTTTCGTCGGCGAGGGATTGAACGAACTGCCCAGCGACCCGAACGCCACGCGGGTGGAGATTGTTCTCGTGCTGCCCAATGGCGGGGTACTGACGCCGGATGAAACACGCTTGGAGCATGGCAGCGCCCGGCTGGCCTTCCCGCCCATTCCCGCCGAGGTCGAACAGGTGACCCTAAGAATCGCTCGGCTACCGCTGGTTCGCCCAGGCGCCGCGCCGGAGAACTGGTCGCTGGCGCTATCCCTGCGTCCCGCCGCCGGCGACTTCCCGGCCGCGGAGCTGGCCGCGCCCTACGTCCCCGAAGGTGCGCATTCAACAGTGATGGGCATAACGCTGGACGTGGTCGAGGTGGTCGAGGGCACCGAGCAGACGGCGGTGACCATCCGGATGAGCGCCGCGGCCGGCACCGGCATTGATCAGGTGATGGCGCCAGATCCCTGGGGCATCCGGTTGAGCGACGACAGCGGGCACGCCTACTGGGTGCAGCCGGACCCGGGGCTGGGCAGCGGCGGCTCGGTGGTTGTCCAGCAGGTCGTGATCGCCCAACCCGGTGCACCGCCTGCTCCAGCGGTCTGGGAGCAGACCTATGCCTTCGGGCCGCTATCGCCGTCGACCGGGCATGCCAGCCTGCGGCTGGATGAGATCGCCGTGCGCCTGGACGCCGATGAAAGCTTCCGCCTGGACCTGGGCGCCAGTCCGCACATCGGCCAACACTGGCTGCTCGATGAGATACTGGACGTTTACGGGGCCGCATTGCACTTTACCGGTGCCACACTGGTGGAGTTTGCCCAGCTCAACGCAAGCGGGCAGCCCCAGCAGTACTATCAGCTCAAGTTTGACGTGGCGGTCACCGACGCGCCGGACCTGGCGCTGCAACGGCTGAACCTGTGGTCGGCGGAGCAAGGCCTGTTCGGCGACGGGCACTGGACGCCGGAGGGCTGGGAGGTCTTCCTGGCCTTTGAGAAGCTTCCCCACGGCCGGGTGACCGTCAGCCTGCGCGGCGCGTATGCCGATCTGCGTGGTCCTTGGGTCGTGCAGTGGGATCGGCCGGGGGAGCACCCCGAGCAGCGGCCTCGCAGCCTACATCCACAGGCGGCGGATACGCACCATGGCCTGACCCTTGCGGTGGCCGAGGTCGTCGCCAGCGACCGGCTGACCCACGTTCAACTCGCGGCCGAAGGTCTGCCGGCGGGCGGTCGGGTCACCGAGATCCGGCCGACGACTGGCCTGCTGGGCACCGTGAGCCTGGGCCTGCAAGATCAATGGGGCCAGGCCATCCCGACATCGCAAGACGTCCGCTGGCAGCCGCCAGGCACCGAATGGGCCTATGACCCGCTGGCACTCACCTTCGAGCCGTTGCCACCCCTGGCCCAGTCCCTGACCCTGGTCGTGCCGGAAGTCATCGTCCAGTTTCCAGACGACGGCAGCCTGTCGGTAGACGTCCCGCCTGCCGAAGCCTTGACCTTTACGCAGCACGAGGCCGAATATGAGGTGGTCACGTCCGGCGGCGACGGCAGCGGCCCGGCTTATCACCCGCTGGTCGAGCGCAGCCAGACCTGGCCGGTGGACCTACAAATGAAGATCGCCGGCTACACGGTGCATTACACCCAGGCCTTCATCGAGCGCGAGGCGGGCAATGGTTGGCGGCGCGATACCCTGGTGCTCACCGGCGCTGCGCCGGGGCCTGACCCGAACGGCTGGCGGCTGGCTGCGCTGCAAGGCGCGCGCACGCAGCGGCCGGATGGCTCCGTGGTCACGGCTGCCGAGTCGCCGGGTGGCGCAAATGCCGCTGGCCTGGCATACGGCTGGGTATCGCCCCCAGCGCCAGGCGTGGCACCAGTGGCTATGCTGCGACTGGAAGTCAACGACCCGCACACCTCCGAGCTACTTTCCGGGCGCTACGAACTGGCGTTTGATGCAGTCCAGGTTGCGGTTAGCGGGCCTTGGCGATTGGGGTGGTCAATGGTGCTTGCGGCGCCCTAGCCGGCGACGGGCCAATAAGCCCTTGTTCATCGTTCGCCGAGAAAGCGAGTAGACACGCATGGCGGAGGAATGGCAGACACTAGCCGGCCTCTTGCGGTGACTGGTTTGTTCTTGTGGCTCTGGCGCCATTCCGGCAAGCAGGACCAGCCGTCGGCCGATCCACTTCTGCCCTTCGCATGGCTGCGCCCCCCGACAGGCATTGGATCCGCCGAGACTGTCGATCATCGGGAGAGCGAGAATCCCTTCTGGCACCTGCCACTCCATGGAACACGATTTGGGACGTTCTTGATGCGGCTGTGTCTGTTGGCGTTCTATTTACTGGCGTTGCTCTTCATCTTGGGATGATGACTTGATTCCACCATGGGTGTCTGCTCTCGCCTGGCGCACGAGCTTCAAGCTCGTCGGCTGGTGGCCCACCGCCCTGAGCGGCCTCGCCATTGCCCTCGGGCTGGCCTTCGCCGCCGACAGCCCCGAACTGCTGCCGCGCGTAGTCGAAGTCATCGTGCCGCTGGCCTTCGGGGCGCAGGCGGCGTTTGTGTTGGCGCCCGACAGCGAGCCGCCGCTTGAGCTGCTGCTGGCCAGCCCCCGCCCGGTGCCCTGGGCCTTGTGGGAGCGGCTGCTGGTGCTAGCCGGATTGCAGGGCAGCGTGGCGCTCGTCGCGAGCGTAGTTACTCTGTCCATGGCCCCGGATTACGGACTGGCACAGGTGATTGCGCGCTGGCTTGCCCCGTCCGCCTTCCTGGGCGGTGTGGCCATTCTGGCCGCCCAGGTGACACGGCAGGGCGTGTTCGGCGCGCTGCTGGCGACGCTGCTGTGGGCCAGCATGCTGTTCGGTGGGGACGCGCTGCTGTCGCGCTGGCCCTCGCTCTGGCCGCTGCACCTGTTCCTGCAGCCTGGCGCGACCGCCCCGGCGCTCTATGCCGCCAATCGCGCCAGCCTGCTCGCGGCCGGGCTGGGCATGGTCGCCCTCGCGCCCCGGCTGCTGGCCGATGAGGAGCGGGCGCTGGACATCTCACGCGCTGCGGAGAGGCGATGAAAGCGCTGCTGCTCCAACTCACGGGCATCGCCGGCTACGAGCTACGCTTGCAGTGGCGCCGGCGCGGGCTCGTGGTGCTGATCGCGGGGCTGGTGCTCATGCTGGCGCTGGGCACGCTGTTCTTCAGCCGGGCCTCGCAGCGCTACTCGTTTTACGCCGAAGGCGCGCCGCGGCCGGCGATGAACCAGAGCACCATGAGCGGCTCGTGGGCCGCAGCCTGGTTGATCCTGGCGCTGTTCCTGCCCATCCTGGCCGCCGAGACCCTGCCGCTCGACCGGCAGTACGGCGTGCGCGAGCTGTTCGACAGCCTGCCGGCCCATCCCGGCATAGCTCTGGCCGGGCGGGTGCTGGGGGTGTGGGCGGGCGTGCTCGCCGGGCTGGGCGGCGTGGCGTTGGCCGACGCGCTCACCGGCCGGCTGGCGCACGGCCCACTGGACCTGGGGCGCTACGCTCTGCTGTGGGCCGGGAGTCTTGTGCCCCTGGCGCTCTACCTGTCCGGCGCGAGCCTGCTGCTGGCCGCCCCGTTGCCCGGTCGGCGCGCCGCGGCGCTGGCGGGCGTGCTCGTGGGCATCTTCAGCTTCTACGGCCGGGCCACCGTCCTGAGTATGGACATCACCCTTACTCCATCCAGGGCCCTCTGGCCGCCAATCTATCTGGACCAGCTCGGCCGGCTACTGAGCAGCATCCTAGAAGCCGACTACCGTGCCCAGGTCGCCGCCCTGGGCATACAGACGCAGTACTTCGGCCCGACGCCTTGGGAGAACCTGCAGCCGCTGCCCGTGATCTGCGCCCTGGGCCCACTGCAACTGCTCGTGCCATGGCTGGTGGCCTGGCTCTGGCTGCGCTGGAAGGAGACGCGCTGACGCGCGAGTGAGCGTAAGATGGATAGAGCACAGGACGTGATCGAGATCCGGGGCCTGGCCAGGCACTTTGGCCGGGTGCGGGCGCTGCTGGACGTGGACCTGGCGATCGGTCCCGGCATGTTCGGGCTGGTGGGGCCAAATGGGGCCGGCAAGACCACCCTGATGCGCATCCTGGCCGGGCTGCTGCGCCCCACGCGCGGCAGCGCGCACGTGCTCGGTCACGATGTCAGTACTGTCCGCGGTAAGCGGGCCGTGAAAGCGCTGCTGGGCTACCTGCCCCAGGAGCTCGGCCTGTACCCGGACCTGACGGCCCGTGAGTTCCTGGACTACATCGCCATCCTCAAGCTCATCACGGACGCCCCCGCGCGACGGCGGCAGGTGCAGGTGCTGCTGGAGCGGGTCGGCCTGGCCGAGGCCGCCGACCGCCGGCTCAAGACTTACTCGGGCGGGATGAAGCGGCGGGTGGGCATCGCCCAGGCGCTGCTGGGCGAGCCAAAGCTCTTGATCGTGGACGAGCCCACGGCCGGCCTGGACCCCGAGGAGCGCGTGCGGCTGCGCAACCTGCTGGCCGAGATGGCGGCGCGCTGCACGGTGATCCTCTCCACGCACATCATCGAGGACGTCAGCCAGAGTTGCAGCGACCTGGCCGTGATCCAGGGCGGCCAGATCATCTTCCGCGGCCACCCGCGCGAGCTCATCGCCCGGGCGCGCGGCCACACCTGGTTCCTGACGACGGCCGATGGCGCGAGACCGGCCGCGGGGCTGACCGTCGTCTCGACGCTGATCGCGCAAGCCGGGACGCAATATCGCGTCCTGGGCACTCCGCCCAATGGCGCACCGGTCGAGCCGGTCGAGCCGAGCCTGGAGGATGGGTACTTATGGCTGATGCAGACCGGCTGAAACGGCGCTTAGCACCGCAAGGTGCCGCCGGCCCCTCCTCGGCGCGGCGCATGATCGGCTGGGTATCGCGCCTCGGCCTGCTCTGCCTGCTGGCCCTGATGGCGGCGCTAGCCGTCGAAGTGTGGTTGCCCTTTCGGCCGTCCCCACACGCTGTCGCCGCTTACTTGACGCACTCGCTTCGGTGGGATCCAAGGCTCGGACTGCCTGGTCCCAACCCCGCACAGCTCCGCCTGCTCCAACCCCTGGATCACTGGCAGATCGCGCTCACCACCAATCAGCAGTCCGACGGCACACCGTGCTTCACAATCGGCTTTGTGACAGCGCGCTGGCTCACCGGACCCGGCACACAGTTTTCCGGCGGCAAGTGCTACTCACTCGAATTTGCTGACAGCTCCATCCAGCTCATTAGCCTACGCGAGCACGGCTACGTGGCAGGGGGTGTCATTACGAGTCCAGCGATTGCCCACCTGCGCGCAACCTGGCTGGACGGCTCAGGCACAGACCTGTCCGCTGAAAACGGCGCCTTCCTGGTCGTGCGGCCGGACGGCGTGGGTCTGCTATCGGTGGTCGGCCTCAATGCGGCCGGCGACATCGTCGATCGCAGCCAGACCTATGACGAGCACAGGGGTTTCGCGCTCGTCGATGCCTATGCTGTGCGCGAGGTGATCAGCGCGCACGGCTTGATTCTGCTGAGTGCCTATACCCAGAGGGTGCCCGCGACTCAAGAATGCGTTCGGCTGAGCTACGGCATAGGGGAGAACGTGGCGCGCGCCATGGCCGGCGAGACGTACTTGTCCGAGCAAATGCTCTGCACCGATGGTGTGGACCAGCCCGTCGGCCCAGCGGCCAGCGCCATCTTCGACAGCGCCACCTTCGCCGGCGGCCGGGTATTCGACCCGGCGATTACAGCGGTGGTCGTCGTGTGGTCAGATGGTCAACAACAGACGGCGCCGGTGGTTGAAGGGTTTTACTTTGCGGAGCGGGAGAGCACCACGGCAACCGTTGCGGTTGTGACGGGTGTTGGGTCAAGTCCAGGAAATGACTGATCTCCCGGCACTAGGGCGCCGAGTGGGGTCACGACTCAAGAGTCCTCGGACCGCGCCGTCGAATTGGCGCAATAGGAGGCGAAATGTGCGGAGTACGCATCCAGCCCAGGCACGTCATACTGGCGACGGTTGCTGTCGTGATCGTCACTGCGACGTTTCTGTGTGTCCGGACGTCACCGTATCGGCCCGGCCTGAGCCCAGCGCCCGGCTACCTGATGCGCAACCTGACTGAACCGGAAGGATTTGTGGCCGGGTATGTGCGTGAGGTTCAGGCTTGGTGGGACATCACACCCTGTGAGTATGAGGTTCTTGGCTGGGCGGATGATGGCACTCTATATTATCGGGCCAATTGCAGCGGGGACTTGCAGGTCTGGCGCGCCTACCCGGATGAGGGCGCTCGCGCGGCCGCGGTCAACACGGCTCCCGGCGGCCTTACACGCGACAGCGTGCTCAAAGCTGTGGTCCTGGACCACGTGCGCGTGCTCACCGCGCGGCCGGTCCACGTCGAGCCGTGGGTGCGCGAAGTGAACCTGCGTAGTTCAGGCTACCCCTCGCCGGATGGGCGCTGGCTGGCCTTTGTCGCCGAACGGGTGTATGGCCCACAGGACGTGCTCGTGCTGGCCGAGGCCCCCTGACCAAGGCTGAACACCGTGTCAAGGCTGAGGTCTCCGAGTCTTTTGCTGACGGGCGCGCTCGTGTTCGTCGCGGCTGCCTATGCCTGACCATCGCCGATGGCAAGCGTCCAATGGCGGGACGGATCGTCGTCTCGACACGTATTCTCCAGGCGGAGACGCAGTATCGCGTCTTGGGCACGCCGCCCGATGGCGCACGGGTCGAGCCGGCCGAGCCGAGCCTGGAGGATGGCTACTTGTGGTTGATGCAAGGGGAGCATCGGAGCGTTCCATGAGCCTGCTGCGCTTTGGCAGCCTGTACCTTGATCCGGACCAGATCCTGTGCGTGCGGCGGTTTCTGCCGAACGTGAAAGGCCTGCCGCCCGATAACGAAGGCGGTCTGCGCATCGGCTTCGCGCATCGTGAGATCACCTTGTATGAAGACGATCCGGGGTTCGTCGAGTTTGTGGCCTGGCTGGAAGAGCATAGTCAAACCCCCGCATGAGGAGCCGAGCTACGGCGTTTAGGATCGGCATGATCGTGCTGCTGTGTCTCGGCGCCACAGCGGCGGCGTTTGTGTTCCTGTGCCAGGTCAGGGCCGGGCCGGTTTCCTGGCTGCGCAGCTACGCGGTTCAGCGCTCCGCGCGTTCCGCTGCGTGCATCCTGCCGGCGCAACGGGTCGCCGGCAGCTATCAGGTGGACCCTGTCCAGCACGTGGGTGATTACCTGGTTGTTGCGGTCACAGCCCAGTGCAACCAAGCCGGACGCCCGCGGCAGTCTGTAGAGGGCTACTCAGCCCTGGACAGCACGTCTGGCGAAGGCTGCAGTGGAACAGGCAGCTTCACGCCAGTTGCCACACCAGCGGGCGGTTCGGTACTGGTCGAGCAGGTCAGCAGCGCCACATGCGGCGACGCGCAAGGCGCCGTCAGCCTGGTGACGGGCCAGGTCTCCGGATCAGCGGCCACGGCGATCGAAGTGCAGTTCGCGAATGATGCGGTTGCCGGTGGCCCGATTCAGAACGGCCGGTTTGTCGTCGTCGCGCCCGTCTACAGTGCGGTCTGCCTGGTGCGGGTGCTGGACGCAGACGGTGCCTTGCTCGCCAGTCACCGCAACAGCACACCGCCCGGCCCAGCGCAGTCTTTGGGGGCCTGTCCGTAGGCGGAACCGAAATGGAGTTGAAATCGAGAATGCGCAGTCGCTGGTTGGTTTATGTGTTGCTGGGCTTCGGCCTGGCCGATTGGTACTTCCTCGATCTGTTGGCGTCGGTCAGTCAGAACCAGGCCCTGAGCCAGCACATTGACCAGGCGAATGCCTTGACTCGGCTGGTAGTCGTCCTGGCAATCATCTCCGCCAACTACGGCATCTGGCTCGTGCCGCTCATGCCGGCCGCCATCTACGAGATGAAGCGCTCCGGGTCAGTTCGCCTCGCGGCGCTGGCAGCCGTCCTGGTCTGGAGCGCGGCCATGGTGAGTTACTACGCCTACTACGCGTTCATGCTCATGTGGGTGGGCCTGCCCAACATGGACTTCATGCTGTTTGCCAACCGTCACTTGCCCGGCTACTGGGCGGATTGGTGGCCGCCTTTCCGGCGCGTCATCGTGGAGCAGTTCCTGGAATGGATGGGCATCGCCGTGGTGGGTGGCACAATCGTCGGGGCGTTGACGGCGCTAGCGTACCGGTGGATTGCGAAACGGCCGGTCAGGGGTAGGGCCACGCCAGAAATCGGCGCGGAAGGGTAAGTCGGGATGGCAAGCGTTGGCGGCGGAACCATACGGGCATCGTAGACGTTACTACGATAGGGGTGGATCACGTCGCCACTTTGCGGCAAATGAAACCATTTTTGACCCTCTGTGTCGTCTTTGGCCTAGCAGCCTGCGCTCAACCTGTCGGGCTGCCGTCGGAATCAACGAGCGTGGCTGGGCAAACGACACTCACCGACTACGCTACGCTCCGTGGCGTCGCCGACCTGCCTCACCAGCCGCTTGACTCGACCATTCGGCCCACCGACCTGCACGGCAGCGAGTACGTGGGAATCGGTGAAAACAACGAGGTCTACCTGGTGGACTGGGCCAGCGGCGCGCAAACGCAGGTCACCAGTGATGGCATGCTGAAAGGCGACGCCGTGCTGTCGGAGGATTACATCGCCTGGATCGCCTTTACCCGGCTGGTCGATCAAGAGCTGCCGCTGGCACACGTCTACATGCAGGACCGGCAGACGGGCGAACAGCGCCAGATCACCGCCGAGCCGGCGCCGCGCGTGCAGCTGGTGCTGGACGGCCAGCGCCTGGCCTGGGCCGACAAGCGCAACGAGCTCGACGGTCACTACGGTGCTGCAACGCTAGCCCGGCCGAGGCGAGCTGTCACTCATGCCCATCGCCATCCGTCATACTCCTTGAGTAGTTGATGTGCTACGCGTGCCCCTGGTGGCGGCGGGAGGTGGCACCTGAGCACGTGAGCTGGGGACAAAGCAGGCACACCGAGGAGGCTGTTTCCGATGAGAAACGTGAGAAGCGCGGTTACAGTCATGCTGCTCGTGCTCACCATGGCTGCCTGTGTTTGGGGCCTCATGCTGCCAACGACGCACACATTTCGGCCCGGCCGGCCAGGCATCCCAGTGATCAATTTGGCACCCGAGGGTCCATCGTCTCGAGCGTTTGCCGCCTTGCTTGAGGCCGAAGGCGGCCTACCCAAGCACTCTGTTCATCTCACGGACCTCGCGCGGCGGCCTGCTGTGCCGGAGATCCGTGTCTTGGCCCCAGTGGACGGAGGCGGCGTCGAGGTCTTCCCGGTCGTAGATTGGCAAATCGAGCGCATCACCGTCACGGGCGGCAACATACTGGCAGAGGCATTGGAAGGTGAAATGGCGTACGCGGTCGAGATGGACATCCGCGTCCGCTACGAGGATGGCGAGTCTGCCCTACTCCGTTGGGAGGCGTGGGGTTATGGCTTTGCCGTGGGGCCCTTGGCCCTCCGGCGGAGCGGTCCAGCGGGTGATCTCTGGGTCGTGGAAAGCACTTGGGCTCAGTAAAGGGGTTAGCTTCAGTCAGGAGCGCCTAGACACACGACGAAGGAGGCTATCGGATGAAGAATGCACACGCGCGTCGCCGGCGCATGATGGGCGCAGGCATAACGGTTGTTGCCTGCACTCTGATCGCGGCCGGCGTGCTGCTGTCGGCGAATGCTGCCGGCACCGGGCTGCTGTGGCTTGGCCCTGGACCAGGACTGGCGCCGCAAGTCGAGGAGCGCCTTCAGCCATCAACTAGCCCACCAGCGTATGGCAGTGTGGCTCCAGGTGGCGCGGCCTCGCCGTACGATCAACCGCTTGAGCCCGTAAAGAGCTGGCAGGTCGTGCACGTTCGGACCAGGAACACCTTCCCGATTTTGGAGAGCCTCCTGGACGACGATCCTGTGTATTCGCTCGTAGTTGAGCTCGACGTCGAATACGCCAACGGCGGTCAGGCGCGGCTCCAGTGGAACACCTGGCGCTATGGGTGGGTGCTGGGACCGTTGGTCGTCAGTTACGGTGATGGGCCGCCGGGCGAGCTGAGCCGCCTGCCAGATGCCGAGGGACCCTAGCACGATGAAGCGACGGCTGGCCCTCTTGCTCATTGCCTGGGCCGCTGCCTGCGCTCCGCCGGTTGGGATGCCGTCCGAGTCTACTGGCACGGCTGGCACAACGCCGCTCTCCGACTACGCCACGCTCGGCGGCGTTGCCGACCTCCCTCGCCAACCTCTTACCTGGACCGTTCAGCCCACCGACCTGCGCGGCACCGAGTACGTTGGGATCGGTGAAGACAACGAAGTCTACCTGGTGCAGTGGGGTACCGGCGCGCAAACGCAAATCACTAACGATGGCATAGTGAAAGGCAACGCCGTGCTGACGGATGACTACGTCGCCTGGATTGCCTATACTCGGCTGGTCGATCAGGAGCTGCCGCTGGCGCACGTCTACGTGCTAGACCGGCAGACGGGCGAACAGCGCACTATCACTGCCGAGCCGGCGCCGCGCATGCAGCTTGTGCTCGACGGCCACCGCCTGGCCTGGGCCGACAAGCGCAACGAGCTTGACGGCCACTACACCGTCTACGACATTTACGCCTATGACCTGGCAACGAACACCGAGCTCGACGTGGCCGTGGCGCCGGGCGCGCAGCACCAGCCCAGCCTAAGCGGCGACCGGCTCGTCTGGGCCGACAACCGCGACAGCCCGCACCGCGACAGCACGCGGGCCGGCTGCGGCAACTGCCCCGATAACCGCTACGACCTCTACCTGTACGACTTTGGCACCGCGCAGACCACGGCGCTGGTCACCGGCGCTGAGCTTCGCGCCGACCCGGCCCTCGCGGGTGACCGCCTGGTCTGGATCGGCTTCAGCGACGTCCTGGCGACCTTCCCTTCGGGCCTGTCAATCGGCGCGGGAGACGTTTACCTGTTGGATCTGAAGACCGGCGTCACGCATCGGGTAACCACCACTCCCCGATCTGAGAGTATGCCGGCCCTGGCCAGCGATCGGCTGCTGTGGGCTGTGCGCAAGGATTGCGATGTCGTGGAGATTCAGGTGGGCGGCACCCCAACGCCGCCAAACACGGGTGTCTACGTGCTCAACCTGGGCACCGGCCAGACGCGGCAACTGACCGACTACGTCGAGCCGGTTGCGCTGCTCGATGCCGGTGCCGCGCTGATTGTGGAAGGCTGTCAGGTGGGCTTTGAGGCGTACGTGACGGCGTTGGAATGAGTCGGACAGGGGCAGTCAACGGACACTTTCACCGGGGGCAAATGCTGGTGTAAAGCGGATTGAACGGAAGGAGCACGTCATATGAAGAGAAGCACTGGCCTAATCATTGCCGCCATCACATTTGGGCTGGTGGGTGGCGTATTCCTGGGCTACTTCCAGGATGCCATCACCCAGCGGCTAGCAGTCCTGATGGGGCCGCTCGCCATCGCGTTCTATGGCGGCAGCGTGTCCGCCTGGTGCGTCGCAATCCTGTGGATGGCGCTGGCCCGGCGCAACCCAAAGGCCCGCCGCTTTGGGGTTGAGCCCAGCCTGGCTACGCTGAGCTTTGTTCTCGCGGCGGGCACGTCCACCGTCGCCGGTGGCATCGTCTTCTTCCTCATTAACGGCATGGACTACATGACCGTGTCCCAGGTCGCGGCCTTTGCTGCATGGGCGGGCACTGCGTACAACTTCTGGCTTATCGTTTTGCCGCTGCTAGTGCTGTCGGTAATCCGGGCAGTCCGACGTCGACCGGGATCGACCTCGGTTCAGGTAGCGGGATAGTGCAGGAGCCAGGGGATCACCGCATGCGACACGGGCAGCACTGGACGGGTCTCGCGCTGCTAGCCGGGGTGGTGCTCGCCGCATGCGCGACGCCTGCACCGCGACCAAGCGCCGCGGCGACCGCAACCGCGGGCGCAATAGGCACCCGCCTACTGGCCGAGATGAATGGGCTGGTGAGCCTGGACGATGGCTGCCTGCGGGTGGGCGACCGCGTGCTGGTCTGGCCGCCGGAGTTCACGGTGGTCGTCGAAGGGAGCCAGGCCACCATCAGCGACGGCTATACCGGTGATACAGCCGACTGGCGATTGGGCGACGCGGTGTGGCTGGGCGGCGGGGAGATCAGCCGGAGCCGCATCGACACTACGGCCGGCCAGCGCTGGATTGGCAGTTGCGAGGGCGCCAACGCCTACTGGCTGGTCGGCGGCATCAATGTGCCCGTCCCGGCGACGCCCAGTCCGGTGCCGACCACGTTGCCGACCTCGGCGCCAGTCACCCCCACGCCCGCAGCGACGGGGCCTGAGACGATGCACCGTCCGCTGGACTGGCAGGTGGTGAGCGACCCGGCCATCCAGGCCTCGGCCCATTTCGACTTCGACGGGCAGTCCCTCCTGTACTGGGGCGTCCCCACCGGTGATGATCCGCCCTCGGTCGCGATTGTGATTCAGAGCGAAGGCAGCCTGCGCGAAGTGACCCGCCATGACCAGGGGCCTGTCGGCCAGCACTGGTCCGTGCTGGAGGCCGAGCTGGACGACGGCCACGCCGCCTGGCTGGAAGTGCCCTTCGGCGACGACCCGCGGCTTTTTCGCCTGTGGGCTTACGACCTCGCCCAGGGCGCGGCGCGGATGGTGGCCGAGAGCCAGCCCTTCCCCAAACCGCACGTGCCCGCCCTGGCGTTGGATAATAACCTGGCCGTCGTACGGGCGGTCGCGCCCGGCGGGACGACCTGCTTCTGGGTTTACGACCTGGCGGCCGGCACGGGCCACGAGCCTATCTGTTCGCCCAGCCCCGACCTGCTCTACTGGGACCCCTACCTGCGCGGATCGCTGCTGACCTACACCGTGCAAGACAAGACGCAGGGCTGCCGCTACATCCAGCAGACGGCCCTGGACACCGGCGAGACCCGGTCCTACGCGGACCTGAGCTGCGGCCTGGGCCTGGTCGCGGCTAGCGACGAGGCGCTGCTGTTCTGGCCTGAAGTCCTGCCATCCGCGGGTGGCGGTGAAGTAGACCAAATTCGGCTGCGGGCATTGGAAGCCAATGGCCAGACCCACGAGCTTGGGACGGCTGCTCCGCTCGGGTGGTGGGAAGTGTGCGACGGCCACGCCTTCTGGCTGGCAACGGACGTGGTCGAGGACGGCTCGCAAACCGACCAGATCCGCACTTGGGCGCCCGGCGAGCCGATCCAGGTGCTTTACCGCGCGCCCGCGGAGCACATCCTGGGTCCGGTCTGCGACGGCGATCAGGTGGCGTTCGTCAATCAGCGCACGGGACAGGTCCTGGCGGCCGGCGTCGCCGAAGCGCTCGACGCGCCACCGTCCCTGCTCTACCTGGATGACGGCACGCTTGTGCAGCAATCGGCGGATGGCGAAACTCAGGCGCTGGCGGCGGTGCCCGGCCTGGGCGAAGTCAAGGACGCGTTGCACGTAGGTGAGCTCGTGCTCGTGCTTGAAACGGGCGGGCTGCAGCTGGTGCCATTGGGCGAGTCGGCGCAACCGGGGTTCGTCGCCTTTGACGACCCGATCCTGTTTGGCCAACTGGTTAAGCTGAATGAAGCTGAAGTGCTCATCGCCGGCCACGTCGAAAGCGGCTGCGCGGCGACGGCCCTGGGCACCTGGATCGCGCGCTTCAACCTGCCCGACCGCCACCTCACGACCGTGTATGCCGGCCAGACGGTCCAGGTCGCCGGGCTGGCCGCCGACGGCCAGAGCCTGTACCTGGTGCCGGTGGGCTGTGACCCGGAGTTTGCCGACGTCTGGCGCGTGTCCCTGGCCACGGGCGAGACGGAAGCCGTCCTATCCATCGCCGACCCGAAGCGGGGCGAGTACGGGTTTGCCGACGCTCGCGTGGCTCCTGGCGGGCGTTACCTGGATGTGCTCACCCGGGCGGCCAGCCCGGATGGAACGATTGAGAACCGATTTGCGCTGGTGGACTTGGCCGGCGGCGCGCCGGGGCCGAGTGACATACGGCGCTATCGCTACCCCGAGCAGCCCAGCCATGCGGCCGGCCACCTATGGTCGCCCGATGGGCGGTCGCTCTACTTCTTGCTTCGAGCGGGGCACGACACCAACGATCCCGAGGCGGCGTCACTCGGGCTGTGGCGCTTCGATGTCGCCAGCGAGCAATTCCAACGGGTAGCCGCCATCGCCGACTCGACCATGCACCTGGTCTCAGGCTCATCGGATGGACAATGGCTCTTGCTTCGGCCGGAAGTAGAGAGCAGCGTCACGTGGGTTCACCCGGCCACCGGCCAGACCGTGCGCGTCGAGCTGCCAGGGCCGGTCCAACTTGTGCGAATTGGACTCGATTGAGAAGTGGGGCCGCGCGAGTTCTGAGAGGGGAGCTGATGAAGAAACCAACTGTTACCGGCGAACTCGCTGCGGCTGGTTTGATGTTAGCGTTGGCCGCCGCCCTGTGGCTGGTGATGAGCGTCCAGGCCGTCAACACGCCCGGTGGGCCGCGCGCCCAAGACGTGGCCGGTACCGCCACGATCGGCCCCGCTCCCACGGCCGCGCCCGTCACAGCCACCTGGCCACCCTTCGAAGCGCAGCACCAACCCGGCGTGGACGACCTGCTGGCCAACCCGCCCTCGGCCGGCGAGCGCGTGGAAGTGGACGCCTACTATGGAGGTGCGCTGGACGTGCAGATGATGGGCGGGGGACCGCCGCCGCCCGGTGACCAGGTGGCCTGCCCCAGCCCCTGGCCCGCCACCCTGACCGATCGCTCCTATCCCACGACGCTGCACTACCTGAACGTCGCCACCAGCAACCTGCCGCCGGCCGATGCTCCCTGGCTCATGGCCATGGTGCCCGAACAGACCCGGCCTGGCTCGCACGATCCCTACCCCACGCTGCCCTACCATGCCCGTTTGCGCGGCTACCTCGGCGAGCCTGCCTTCGCCGGCTGTGTGTCGGCCGAGCGCTTTTTCGTCGTTGAGGAGGTGGTGCAGGTCTACGAGCAGGACCCGCCCGCCGAGCTTGCGCCTGGCCTGCAGGTGCCGGCGGACTACGGCGAATGGCCGCGCTACCGGAATTCGGCACTGGGCTATAGCCTGCCCTACCCACCGGGTTGGCAGGCCGAGGTCGCGGATGAACGAACGCTGCGCATCACCGTCCCGCAGTGGCCCGAGCACGCGGTCAGCGTCCACGTCTACGACGGTGAGACGCATTACGACCAGTACGAGTTCGATCCGGCCAAAATCTCACCGCTGCTCCAGGGCGTCGGCTGGGGCGTGTTCGAGCAGGGCTGGTCATCCCTGGCCCAGGCGGGTGACGAGAGCCCAGGCCTCGCGGGCTACTTCGTCGAGCGTGAGACCGGCCAGCCCGATGCGCGCTCGGTGGCGGTGCTGTTCAGCGGCGGCGGACGCACTTATGAACTGGCCCTCACCTTCCCGACCGGGTTCGCAGCGTCACAGGCCTTGCTCACCGGCTACACCGGCATCGTCCAGGGCTTTCGCCTGGATGTCAATCCCGGCCCAACGCCCACCATGCCGGTCAGGCAGGACCTGGGCGCCGGGCCGTTCGTGACCGAATCCCAGGCACTAGTGGCGTGTCGGGTAAATACTGCAACGAATTCCTTGCCGGATCAGCTGACAGGTGGTAGCGTAGGGCAACGCGAGCGATGGGAGCGAAGCCATGCGCGGCCGCCAGCCGGAACGATTGGAACTGAAGCCGAAAGATGTCCGTGAGCTACGCCGCCTGCTGCGCGACGGACACACGCCACAACGCGCCCGGATCCTGTTGGCGTGTGCTCAAGCTCAAGCCAGGCAGCAGGTGGCCGGCAAAGTCGATCAACACCGCACGACGGTCTGGCGGGTCTGCGACCGCTATCGCCAAGCGGGCTTACCTGCCGCCCTGTACGATGCGCCGCGCGCTGGCCGTCCGCGCGTTTTTTCCCCGCCGCCAGTGCCAACGGATTGAGCGCCTGGCGCAGCGCACACCGCAGAGTGTCGGTTGGGAATTGACCCACTGGTCGGCGCGCAGCCTGGCCCTGGCCGCCGTCCAACGCGAAATCGTCCCCGCCATCCATCCCGATACTATCAGCCGCGTGCTGCGCGAAGCAGAGATTCAGCCGCATCGCTTTCGCTATTGGAAGACCACGGTCTGGGATGAGACAGCGGTCGAACGCGCGCTCAAAATCCTGTGGGTTTACGAGCGAATTGCCTGGTTGTGGCAGCGCGGCGAAGTGGTGCTGGCCCTCGACGAGAAGCCGAGCCTGCAAGTGTTGGAGCGCTGCGCGCCAACCCAACCGGTACGTCCAGGGCAGATTGAGCGCCAGGAGTTCGAGTACATCCGGCATGGCACCGTCAACCTGCTGGCGGGCTTGAACATCTACACTGGCCGGATGTGGGCCGAATGTCCAGAGCGCAACGACAGCGCCCACTTTCAGCCAGCGCTGCGGCGCTTTCTGCACCCGTATGGCTGGGCGCGCCGCATCCACCTGATCCTTGATGAAGGGCCGAGCCATGTCAGTGCCAGCACCGATGCCTGTTTCGCCAGCTATGGACGGCGCTTGCGCGTGCTGCTGACGCCCGTGGACGCGTCCTGGCTCAATCAAGCCGAGCTCCTGCTGGACGCCTTCACCGTCCGCTATCTCCTGCGCGGCGATTGGCCCAGCCCATCGGCGCTGATCGACCATATTCTGCGTAGCTACCATGAGTACAATCGGCGTTTCGCGCATCCGTTCGCTTGGCACTGGACCCGGCGAGACTTCCGCTTCTGGCTGAACAACACGCCGGGTCTCTTACGTTGCACAACTTAGCCGTCACGACACTAGCGGCCGCCGAGCAGCGCACCGGCAACGCGCTCGAGCTGCTGGTGGCCGAGTTGCTGTCCGAGGCCGAAGCGCGCCGGCAGGCCGAGGCCTGCAACACGTTCATGGGGCATCCCGACGGGGTCTGGCTGCTCACCGTTCGCGGCCCGTTCGAGGGCCAACAGCGCACGATGCAGCTGCTCCTGGACGCGACGAGCGGCGAGCCGTTGTGCGGCGAAGAGATCGTGCTAACCGAAGGGCCGAGCGGTACCGCCGTCCCGCCGGAGCGCCGACCCTGGCACCGACGGCGACACCATTGGTTACCGGCACAGGCGCCAACCTGCCCGCGGACGTCTACCCGCCGCCGGTCGCGACGCTGCAGGCCATTGGCCTGGACGACCGCGGTTGTCCGAACCCGGCCGGGGTCGAGGGCGAGGCGGTGCTCGATGCCGCAGCCGCGCTGGCGGTCATGCGAGCCTACTTCTCGGCGGACCCGGCCACGGCGCAGCAGGCGCGCGACCCGGTGCTGTGGCCGGCCGGCGACTCCGCCACCACGCCTTTGCCCGAAGCGGAGCTCCAGCCCGAGTGGTTCGAGCCGCCGTGGCCGGCAGCCGAGTCGCCCTATGCCGGCGTGCTGCGCACCCACTGCGGCGAGGAAACGCTGGCGGCCTCCTGGACTGTGGTCTACTGCCGGGGCGACTGCAACGCGCCCCGCCTCTCGGTGTCGCTGATGGAGGACTACTTCCTGCTGCGCCGCGCCGGCCGCTGGCTCGTGTGGTACGTCTGGCCATAGTGAGCTGTGCCGATCAACGACGATAGCACAAACCCCATATAAGTCCGTTGCCTTCGCCCCCTGGCTGCCGTTGCGAAGGCCAGGGCGAGCACGGCAGACTGAGCGAGCATGGGCCGCCGGGTTGTCATGCCCGGCGGCCCATGTTGTTGGCAGATTGACTGTTTCAAGTTCCTTCAACCCCGCTCAACTCCCCGCCTGCTACCCTTCACGCATCTATTCTTGTTTGACCCCCGGAAACGCCTATGTGCGCCGACTTTTCGCTCGGCTACGGGGATGCCACGCGCGCCTGGTACGACACGGACCGGGTCGCCCCTCACTCGCCGGACCCGTTGAGTGAGTCACTCGCCAGACCGACTTTTCGATCGGGAGCCGGGTGAATGGAGGAACCGCTCACTTCTCCAGGGTTCAGGTTCGCACGCCCGCGCAGACGGATGCGCCGTGCCGCCCGTATCGCGTTCCAGAGCAGCGAGATCGGGTGAGGCCAAAGCCGCAATTGGCCGATGGGTTCCAGTGCTGGGAGAAACCGCAACTGCCCCAGGCGCACTGTGATCCAAAGAGTTGCGAAAGTCTGGTGCCCGGCTGGGTGCCGTGCCCGATGAGGGCTTTAGTGGATCCTCGACGTGAGTTGCGCCGAACGACTGGCGCGAATTGAGTGGCGAGTAGGTGAGCGTGGAAACCGGCGAAGACGGTTTCCACGGGATTGGGACACGCGTCATGTCAAAAGTGGGCTTGGCAAGCTGTGTGCATCCAGTGTAGGTCAGGGCTCCCGGAGCAATGAACCATGGGCAGTGGGCCAGGCTCACCCTTCAACCAGGCGACCAGACTATTTCAGCAGGCGGCGCGATTTGGCGAAAGCCGGCACGCGGCCAAGGTCAAGGGCGAGGCAGGTGTGGGCGTCTACTCCTTCAACACCATGCACGCCTACGTCAACGCCTTCGGCAACTTCCTGAAATATGCCAGGACCGACTTTGGCGTGAAGCTTGCCGGCCAGGTCGAGCCGCACATGGCCGAGCAGTACCTGCGCCACTGCGCCGAGAAGGACGTGGCGATGGGGACCTTGGGCAAGATCGCTTCCGTTATTAACAAGGCGGATGCCGTGATGAAGGACATCGGTTGGCGATCAAAGGATGCGCCGCCCCTGCTGGCCGCAGGAGCGGGCCGGCACCGGGACGCAAAACCGACGCCGTTTACGCCGGATGAAGCACAGGCTATCGTTGAACTACTTCGGCAGGGGCGAGATCCGCGTTTTGCGCAGCTTGCAATGGTGCAGCGCTACGCTGGGCTGCGGCTGCGTGAGGCGGTGAACTTGCGGGTAGAGGCAGTCAGCGAACGTGGCGATCGCATTAGGCTGGCGTCTGGTGATGGAACCAAAAACGGCAAGCCCCGTGAAGTGGCCGTCCTGTCGCCGGACGGCTGCAAGTTCTTTGTGAAGCTGCGCGAAGCAGCCGTGGCGCACAACGATGGCTTCGTCTTCCGAGATCGGAAGACGTTAGGACGGGCTTACGAGCGCGAGTTGCGGCGGGTCTGTCGCGAGTTGGGTATTGCGCACAGTCGCACGCACGATCTATGCTCATTGTGGGCGGGGGAGACGTATGGCTGCTTCTGCTTGATGGGAGCAAGTGATCGCCAGGCACGGTATGAAGTATCGACGATGCTTGGGCATGGGCGCCTGGCTGTGCTTCGGCACTACCTTGTAACCGATTAGGTTTCGGCTCGGCGCCGAGGGCAATGTGTGGGTGTGCCAGTCTCACAATACTGACGTTATCACGGAGCTCCCGCTTTGCACGGCCGATGGAAGCCCAACGGCAGTTGAATGGCCGGCACGCCTCGCAGCATGAACGCCGCGCCGGGCAGGGCGCTGCGCAGGCCGAAGCAGATCGCCGTGCCGGTATCGGTTTGCTGGACGAAGGCGGGTGCGTTGGCTGCCGCCCGCACGACGTGTTTTGGGCTGTTGAGCACGCGCGTCAGGCGCGGCGTCGTTTCTGCGGCGCAGTTCTTAAGCCAGGCACGACACCAGCGGACCACGTTGGCGGCCAAGCCCGTAAACAGCACTTGCAGCCGGATGCCGGCCAGCGTGTCAATCGTCTGGCGAGCGTTGTAGTGGGCGAACCACTCCACCAACTTGGGGGCCGGACCCGAGCGCACCAGCGTGGCGTACTGGAACGTCCGCCCCACCTTGAAGCGCTCGACGGCCACAGTCAGGGATAGGGGCAACTGTGCAGTGATGGTCGCCGACCAGCACCATCTCGGCGTTGTCGCCGACCTTTTCCCAAGTCGCACCGCGCGGCAGTTGGGCGCACAAGGCAGTGGTCGTCCGCCCGTTGGCCGCCTTGGTGTCGAGCGCATAGCCCATCTCCAGCAGCCAGGCCAAGTGCTCGCCGGCCGCAAACCCAGCATCCATCCGCGCGATCACCTGCCTGGGCGGGTTAGGGTTGGCTTGATTGTCGCGTTCCAGTTGCGCCTGCCAGACACGCAGCTGACCCAGTGTGGCGGTTTGTTCAGCCAGCCGCGCTTGATGCGTGGACAGCACGCGTTCGGTCTGCGCGATCTGTTCGGCCAGCCGCGGCAAACGCTTGTGCCAGCCGTCGGCCTGCGCCCGCAAATGGGCTTGTTTTCCCAACGGAATTGGCCCTTTGAGTGTTTGCTCGGCATGGTAGTGTTTGCCGATCAGCGTCGTGTGGGTCTGTCGCAGCCGGTCGAGCTTCGTCTGCTGCTAGTCGGCCAACCGGCGCGTGCGTTCGACCGTGGCCGCCTGCGCCGCGATCCGCTGGCCGACCAGTTCGGGTCGCCGCCGGGGGCGCACCTGGGTCTGCTTTTCAGCCGCCAGCACCAGCTCTTGCAGACATGCCGCCGAAACGGTGTCGCCAGGATGATGAAACCCGGCCAGCCAGATCCGCTCGCCGGCCTGCGGCGACAGGCTCACCCGCGCCAACTGGTAGCCCAACCGAACCTGATCGTTCATCCACCCGAAGGCCGCTTCCGGATACGTCGTGCTAGTGGAACTGACCGCTTGGCCGGTCAAATCGAAATCGTAGATGAGGGGCCGGCCGCGCCGCACCAGGTCGTGCACCGCCTGATCCACAAACGGCTGGCTAAACGTCGTGATCACTTCTTCGACCGCCGCCACCGTGCGCAGGTCGCAGGCGTGCAGGGTCCGGCTGACGCTGCTGTAGTGGGCAAAACCCTCCAGTCCCCAGGCCCGCGCCACCACCGGGTCGCGAGCCAATGGGTGCGGCCCATGGTTGAGATCCTGCAAATACTCAATGCCGCTCATAATCCCGGCCAGCCACTCGATCAGCTTCGCCTGGGGCGCCGCCAGCGCGCGCGTCTTCTGCGCGACGGGCACCTGCCGCAAGCGCTCCAACAGCCCATGCTGCTGCAAGAACTCCCCAAAGGCGACGAGGATCCCATGCTCGGTGTTGGTAATCGGCCAGTCCGGCGGCAGTGTGCTCACAAGCAGTTCCTCCGCCTGCGAGGCTACCGCCAGCCGGTCCGGCCGTGCAAAATCGCATCCGATTCAACGATTTGCGCCCTGGTTGCGCAGAACCTACGCTAACAGAATAGCGGGGTTCCGGCTACATAGAAGTATCCGTCCCCCGCGCTAACGAGCGAACCACTGATCGCATTCGATACTGGCCAACCTGATGCACAGGCTTCTGCCGTGTGTCGATGCTGAGCGGACCAAGTCTGGGGAACTCCATTCCTGAATAGATAAGCGTCGTAGGCACGGAAACGATAAGAAAACCCGCTAGACCAATTGGAGTTAGCGTTCCAGTTTTCCACGAACACGGAGGTGTTCAAGTCAGCCTTCATGTGCGTGCCAGTTGCAACAGACCTTTGCTGGCACATATACGCTCCCGTGTCCGCGTCAGCGACACAATACTGCCAGATGCCACTGGATCGGCTGATTGTGAACCGATAGTTGTGTCCAACAACGTAGCCCATGCCATACGCCTGTGCTGCCAAGGGCGGTGAGGTGGCTTCATCCGTCCAATTGACAAAACCGGTTCCATTACTCAGCAGAGCAAAGCCATTCTGCATGAAAAAGTCGGCGTCACTCATCACATTGTTCAGATAGGATACGTACTGCGTTTGAGAACCACCGATGGTTGGCGCTACTAAGGTCACTTGTTGCCCATTGTCATCGGTATACAAACCAGCATTGGTATCTTCGATAATGACGAATCCTGGTGACGGTGAGGCTGTCGTGAGGTTCGTTCCGTCCGTGCCCGTTGCGACCGACGACAGCTGAAAACAGCCATGAGCTGCAGTGGCTTCATTCCACCGCTGAATTTCAGCTACCAGCTGGTTTTGCACGGTTGCGGGACTGGCCCACAGGATATCGACCCGCGCGGCCAATCCGAGATGCGCGATTGTCTCAATGGCCGCACTCGGATCATTGCGGGTCAAGAAGTCCATTTCTGTCGGCTCGTTCGTTTGCAGCACTAGCCGTGTTTCGTTTGGCCCCACGCAGGCCGTGTTCTCTGGAGTGATCACGGCAAGCACTTTGTATCCGG
>JADLEU010000401.1 GCA_020845955.1 Anaerolineales bacterium | reverse complement strand
GATGACGCCGAGCTGTTCGGCGCGCCGCTGGCGGGCCTCGAACAAGCGCGCGTTCTCGATGGCCACCGCCGACTGGGCCGCGAAGGCCGCCGTCAGCTCGGCGTCGGCCGTGGAGAAGTAGCGCGCCCGGTCGTGGAACAGGATCAGCAGACCGGTGGATTGCTCTTTCACCAACAGCGGCACAGCCAGCATCGAGCGCAGGTCGTGGAAGACCATCCGCAGGCGCTGGCGCGCGGCGGGCGGGATAGCGGCGTTCTGCGGCGAATCGGCTTGCATGTCGGCGACGATCATGGGCTGCCCGGCGGCGAGCACCTGCCCGGCAAACGACTCGGCCAGCGGAAACTGCAGGTTGAAGACCAGCTCGGGATCGGTCATCCCGCGGTAGGCCCGGAAGCGCAGCCGGCCTGCTTCCAGCACCAGGATGCCCGCGCCGCCGTAGTCGACCACCATCTTGAGCTGGTCGAGGATCTGGCCCAGCAGCGGCTCTAGCTCCAGCGTCGAGGTCACGTCGCGAGAGATGCGCAGCAGTGTCGAGAGCTGCCGGGTGCGCTCGTCCACGCGCTGTTCGAGCTGCCCGTAGGACTGTTTCAACTGGGCCGACATGCGGTTGAACTGGTCGGCCAGCGCTTCCAGCTCGTCGCCGGTGTTGGCGGCCACGGTCTGCCCGAAATGGCCGCTGGCCACCTGGCGGGTGGCCTGCACCAGGGCCGCGATCGGCCCAGTGATGCGCCGCGCGCCGACCAGCACCACCGCCGCCGGGATCACCACGCCCATGGCCAGCAGCGTCAGCAGGGCGCGCCCGTAGCCCCGGATCACGCGCGTCAGCTCGGCCCAGTCTTCCTCGATGATCAGGCTCCAGGCGGTGTCTGGCACAGGACCGTAGCTCGCCAGCGCCTCGCGGCCGTCCAACGCCCTGATCCGCACGGCGCCGACCTGCCCGGCCAGCGCCTGGCCCGCCACCGGATGCCCGGCCAGGTCCGAACCGATTTGGCCGGGGTCCGACGCGTAGATCACCTGGCCTTGCCCGTCGATCACGTAGGCCGTGCCCTGGCGCTCCAGGCGCAGCCGCAGCAGCGTGCCGTAGAAGGGGTTGATCGCGTCGGCGCTCACCCGGAACATGCCCACCAGCGCGCCCAGAAACTCGCTCTGGTTGTTCAGCACCGGCACGGCGATGGCGATCACGCTGGCGCCGCCGGGCCCTTCAGGCATGACGTCGGAGAAGGCCGGCTGACCGGTGCGCTGGATCAGCGCGCGGAAGTAGGGGCGTGTGGACCAGTCCACGCCCAGGATTTCTGGCCGCAGCGGCTCGGCCGCCATCACACGGCCCAGGTTGTTGAGCAGGACCGTGCCGCCGTCGAAGTACACAAGGCGGTGGCGGATCTCGGCCAGCCCGGCCAGCGGGGCCGCCAAGGTGTTCTCGCTGGCGGTCAGGTCGCGGGCGGCGGCCTCCAGCAGGCCCGGATACTCGCCCAGCTCGGCGGCCAGCTCGCCGGCCGTCAGGCGCGCCAGCTCCCGGTCGCGGTCGATTACCAGGTCTGCCGTCACCTGCTGGTAAGCCAGAAAGGTGACCAGCGCCACCGCCGTCAGCACGATCACCGCCGGGCCGAGTGACCAGGCGATGATCTTGATGCGCAGCGAGCCGCGCCGCTTGGGGGCCGGCCTGGTCGCGCTCATCCGGGCCGAGTGGCTCTCAAGCGCAGCACCCGGCGGCCGCTCGGGAAGCCGCGCCCTGCTGGATAGCGCCGATCGATTCGCATACCGCCAGCAGGCGCTCGGCCACGGCGGCCCGGCCGAGCGTGAGGATCTCTTCGAAGGCGGCATCGGTGACCGTGCGCACGCCGTTCATGTTAGCAAACGTTTCCACCGTGACCGACTCGCCGCTCAGGTGGCTGCTGGCGAAGGTGGCCAGGTCGGCGGCGGCGGCCGCGGTGACGAACTCGTTGCGGACGAAGCCGATCCATTCTTCCACCAGCGAGGCGCGCGCCGGCTGCAGCAGGTTGGTGCGCGCCAGCGCCCGGCCGTACTCCTGGCCGGTCAGGAACTTGACCAGTTCCCAGGCCGCTTCGGGGTTGCGCGTGCCGGCGTAGATGCCGTAGCCGTCGGTGGTGGCCAGGGTGGCGCGGCGCACCGGCCCGGCCGGCAGCGGTGCGACGCCGATGCTGAACTGCGCGTGCGTCAGGATGTCCTTCAGCGCCCACGAGCCGTCCTCGACCATTGCCAGCCGGCCGGTGTAGAAGGCTTCGCGCGTGGCCACCTTTTGCACCGCCAGCGACGTGGCCATTACCTGGTCGTCCCAAAAGCGGGCGCGCAGCCACTCGATGGCCTGCCGGGCCTGGGGCTCGGCCATCAGGCAGCGCGCCGGGTCGGCCGGGTCGACGTAGTGGCCGCCCCAGGCGTTGACGTGGACCTGAACGCGGTCGTAGATCGGGTCAAGCGTGCTGCCCCAAAGGTCAGTCTGGCCGTCGCGGTCGCGGTCGTGGGTCAGGCGCTTCATCGCCTCCGCGTACTCGGCGTAAGTCCAGGCTTCCGTGGGGTAGTCGACGCCGTATTCGTCGAAGACGTCCTTGTTGTAGTACAGCGCCAGGGCGCCGTGATACTTGGGCAGCCCGAACTGCTGGCCGTCGCGCGTGGCCAGGGCCTTGTACTGGGCGGCGTCCCAATCGGCGATGGTGGCCTGGTCGAGGTCGGCCGCCACCAGCGGGGCCAGGTCCAGCGTGTAGCCGGCCTGCGCCCAGGCTGGGAAGTAGTCGCAGCAGCCCTGGAAGACGTCGGGCGCTGTGCCGGCCTCGAAGGCCGCCGGCATCTGGTCGCGCAGGCCCTCGGGGTCAGGCGTGAAGAAGACGCGGATGTTGGGGTGCTCGGCGTGGAAGACTTCCAGCATCTGCTGGGCCATGGGCGCGAACCACTCGGTGCGCCAGTCCTGGTAGACGAGCTGAACCGGGCCGCTGCCGCGCGGCGTGGGGCTGGGTGCCCGCCGGGTGCAGGCGGCGGCCGCGCCGCCGGCAGCCGCCGCGCCGGCCAGTTTTAGGAAGGCGCGTCGCGAAAGCCGGGATCTTGGGGGCGCGCGCTGGGTGGCGGGTCTGCGCTGCGAGGGAGAGGCCATGTCAGCGTTGCTCCGTCTGGGCGGCGGAAACGACCTGGGCCGAGGCCGGTCGCCTGCTGGGTTGTGGACCACGGTGTTGCCTCTGAGCCGATTATATACGACCTCGGCCCTGCCACAAGACGGAGCGGTAGCGCCGCTATGGCGCTTCGCAGTGTGCGCCGCGGGACGGCGGCCTCGTCAGGCGCTCTGAATCGACCATCGCTCTTATAATATCCGCATGTCCACGCCGTTGGAGGCTCGCCTGGCCGCGACGCTCGATCATTGGAAGCGCAGCCTGCTCGATCTTACCAAGCGCAACCGCGCCATTCACTTTCGCCTGACGCGCGTCTCGACCGTCACCATCACCGGCGAGTTACCGGCCATTGTGTACCGCCAACTCGTCATCGAGCAGGCCCGCCTGCGCTTCAAGCCGGCCCCCAAGCCCGAGCCGCCGGCTGGCCCAACGCTTCGGCCTCCAGCTCCCAGTCTCCCGCTTCCATCTGCCGACCCCACCGATCCCCTCGTCGATAT
>JADLEU010000400.1 GCA_020845955.1 Anaerolineales bacterium | reverse complement strand
CCCGAGCGCTGCGCCCACACCTGCGGGATCTCGGCGAAGTCGGGCACTGAGGCCTGCTCCACGGCCAGCCGCGCCGTGAAGCGCGCGACGGTCGGCGGCGCCTGGGTCGGCGCAGTCGTCGGGGCGGCCGCCGTGGCGGCCGTGGTTGGCTCGGCCGTGGCGGCTGGTTGGCAGGCCGCCAGCAGAGCGCCGCCGCCCACAAGCCCCGACAACTTCAGGAAGCGCCGCCGGTTGAAGCCCCCTCGATAGCGTGATGCGTTCATTGTGCTCCTCCCGTCTGTGTGCTTTCCGAATCCGATGGCCGCCGCCTGTTCCCTTGCAGTCGGTGCGCGGCCTTATCGAAATGCCCGGGCGCTGAGCTGCCAGTGCGCGGCGCGCTGTTCCAGTGCCCGCGCCCCGGTCATCAGCGCCGTACCGATGACGACGATCACGGTCACCGCCGCAAACACATCCGCCACCCGCAGCCGGACAGAGTAATAGACGATGATGCCCCCCAGGCCATTCAGCCCGATCAGAAACTCAGACACCACCATACCGATCAGCGCCAGCCCCAGCCCCAGGCGCAGCCCGGTCGCGATGAAGGGCAGAATGCCGGGCAGCGTCACCTCTCGCAGGATCTGCGCCTCGTTCGCGCCATAGGCCTGGGCTACCTCCAGGTAGGAACGGCTCAGACTGCTCATCCCGTGCAGCACGTTGAAGAAGATGGCAAAGAAACAGACCAGCCAGACCACCGTCACCTTGGCCCAGAAGCCGATCCCGACCCAGATAATGATCAACGGGATCAGCGCCAGGCGCGGCGTCACGTAGAAGGCCATCATCAGCGGGCTCAGCAGTCGGCGCAGATAGGCGAACCGGCCGGCCAGCAAGCCGAGCGGCACACCGGCCGCCACCCCCAGTCCATAGCCCAGCAATAGCACCTGCAGGCTGTCAAGAATAGCCTGGCCCAGCTCTCCACTGCTGGCCAGGCGCAGCAGCGCCCGGCCGATGGCCGTCGGGTAGGTAAAGAAGAACGGGCTCTGGCCGCGGCCCCAGATCTCCCACAAGACCAGCAGGCCGGTCCAGATGGCAGTCTGCGGCGCCCACCGCGCCAGGTGGCGCTTCGGCCCGCGGAGGCGCTCGAGCGGCGTCATCGGCTCAATAAGCCCGTTCAGAGATTCGCCACCGGCCCAGGCGGGCCTCCATCAGGTCGCCGGCCCGCGCGAGAATGAACCCAACGGCAACCAGAACGAGAATGACGACAAAGGCGCGGTCCAGCCGGTACAGCGCCGAGGCCTTCTGCAGCAAGCCGCCCAGCCCAGAAACGCCGATGAAGAACTCGGCCGCCACCAGCCCCGTCAGCCCGCGCGCAATGGCCTGTTTGGCGCCCACGCCGATAAAGGGCAGGATAGATGGAAATGTCACCTCCTGGATCGTCTGCCACTCGTTGGCGCCGTAGGCTTGCGCGATCTCGGCGTGCGACTGGTTCACGCTGCGCACGCCATCGGCCACGTTGTAGATCAAGGGAAACACGGCCGACAGAAAGACGAAGATCACCCGGCTGGCGTCGCTCAGCCCAAACCACAATACCAACAGCGGCACGAACACCTCACGCGGCGCGACGAACAGAATGGTCACCAGGGGCCCAAAGGTGCGGTCCAGGAACTGATAGCGGCCAATGGCAAATCCCACCGGCAGGCCCGCCGCCAGGGTATACAGCAGCCCCTGCCCGAGCACCCCTAGGCTGCCCAACAAGGCGGTTGCCAGTTCACCCGAGCGCGCCAGCTCGCCGGCGGCGCGCACGATCGCGCTGGGGTAGCTGGAGAAATACGGGTTCACATCGCGTCCGAACACGTCCCAGGCCGCGATCAAGAGCGCGTAGATGGCCAACACCGAAAGCCCGGTCAGGGCGCCGGGCCCGCCGGACCTCTTGCGCCGCGGGCGCACGGCCGGCAGCGGCGCCAACCCATTCGCCTCGGTAGCTTCCGTCATGGGCTCACCGCGCGCAGCGCCTGGCGCGCTTCCAGGACATGATCCTCGAAACGGCGCTCCAGGCGCACGTCGCGCCGCCAGCGCTCGCTGCCCAGCGGCACGGGCAGATCGGCCGCGATCCGCCCCGGTCGGGCGCCCATCACGAGCACCCGCGTGCCCAGGTACACGGCCTCCTGGATGCTGTGCGTCACGAACACGACCGTGCTGGCCGTTTGCGCCACGATCCGCAGCAGCTCTGTCTGCAGCCGTTCGCGAGTCTGGGCGTCCACGGCGGCAAACGGCTCGTCCATGAGCAGCAGCTTGGGGCGGCAGGCCAGGGCCCGCGCCAGCCCAACCCGCTGCTGCATCCCGCCCGAAATCTGGTGCGGATAATGCTGCTCGAAGCCGCTCAGCCCAACCAGGTCGATAAACTCCTGGCCCGTGGCGCGCCGTTCGCGCGCCGCCACGCCCTGCATCTTCAGCCCAAACTCCACATTCTCGCGCACGGTCCGCCAGGGAAATAGGCCGTAGCTCTGGAAGACCAGGCAAACGTCGCGGCCCGGCGCGTACTTCTCCGAATCGTCGATCTTGATCGTGCCGTGTTCGGCCGGCGCCAGGCGCACGATGACGCGCAGCAGCGTTGTCTTTCCGCAGCCGCTTGGACCCAGGATGGACACAAACTCGCCAGCCGCTACCCCGAACGAGAGGTCTTCGACGACGCGAAAGGCGCCGGCGTCTGGCTGCTCCGGCCGCTCGAAGCTGACGGTCAGGTTGGAAACCTCCAGCATGCCGTTGGCCCTAGACATCACCGCCTGCCGCGTCGATCTCCTCTATGGCCACCCGCTTGCCCGACTTTATGTGCTGGCGAATGGCTGACTGCGCGGCGGCCAGGTCGGCCGCCTCAAACGCCGCCACCAGAGCTTCGTGCTCCTCGACGATGTGCTGCATCCCGGCGCACCGCGTGCAAATGACGCGCCCCATCAGCAGGTGCACCTTCAGGTTCTCGTAGTAGTGTGACATCAGCTCGTTTCCGGCGAGCGCGACCTGGTACCAGTGAAAGGTCCAATTGGTGACCAGGTAGCCGGATTTGTCGATGATCTCGTCCCCGCGCACGGTCGGCAGCGTTTCTTCCATCAGGCGCCGCAGCTCGCGCAAATGCTCGGACACCACCTGCCCGACGCTGATTTCCGCCGCCATCAGTTCCAGCGCCAGGCGCACGTCGAAGGCCTTGAGGACGGTGTCAGTCGTGATTGGCGTCACGTAGTAGCCCTGGCGGGGCGCCACCGCAACGAAGTTCTCCGAGGCCAGCCGGGTTAGGGCCTGGTGGACGGGGCTGCGCGACACGTTCAACTTGTCGGCAATGTCCGAGATGCTGAGTTTCTGGCGCGCCTGCAGCTTGCGTGTCACGATCCAATTGATCAGGGTGTTGTAGACCTGGCCGTTGAGATCCAGCCGCCGCAGCGGGATGAAGCCAGCGTCGTTGACGAACACCGACAGGTCTGTTCTGACACTTTCCAGGTCTCTCTCTAATCCGTCAAGCGGCATGTTCGCCCCATTATGTATACGGAGACTTGCACCGGGCTGGCAGACACGCTATGCTGTGTTGTGTATCATGTATCATGATACGACGATTACTGTATCGGATTCGCCTTCCTCCTGTCAAGCATTTCGAGGTCATTCCCATGCACACGCGTCTGGCTACCTTCCGCGTCCGCCCTGACGCTGTCGCCGCGTTCCGGGCTGCCACCGGCGCGCACGTCACGAGCACCCAATCCGAGCCAGGCGTCCTGCGGTTCGAGCTGCTGCAGGCCGCGAGCGACCCAACCCAATTTGTAATCTGGATGGAGTTTGCCGACGATGTAGCCCGGAGCCGACACATGGAGACTCCGCACTACCAGCAATGGCGCGCGGAGATCGCTGCCTGGCTGGCGGCGCCGGTTGAGTCGACCCGCTTTGT
>JADLEU010000399.1 GCA_020845955.1 Anaerolineales bacterium | reverse complement strand
CGTTGCGTATCATCAAGCGTGAGCCGGAGCATGTGGGTTCACCTGGGCTGGTCCCGAAACCGCCAAGTGTACCCATCTGCTCTGGCTTTGCCAATTCTGATAACAACTTTTCGCACTTGACTTAGCGGTGGTCATCTTGCCCTGGCTGGGCAACCTGGCCCATTTGGTCGGCGCCAGCCGGGTCCCCAATTGGGACCTGACGACAGTCAGTTTTTCGCTCAGCGCCCTGGCGTTTGCCTGGGGCGCACGCCGTTTCCAACTGCTGGAATTGATGCCGGTGCCGCGCGACACCCTGGTCGACGCCAATGCCGACGCCCTGATCGTCCTGGACAGCCGCGACCGGGTCGTCGATCTGAATGCAGCGGCGCAGAAGGTCCTGGGCGGCCGCCCGGCGGATGTCATCGGCTGCCCGGTGGACAGCGTGCTGCCGGCGGCGCGCGGCTGGCTGCCGGCCGCGCCGCAGGCGGCGCGCGCCGAGATGAGGCTGGGGCCAGACCAACCGCCGCGTCCTTACGATCTATCGGTGACGCCGCTGATCAACGCGCGCGGCCAAACCACCGGCCGGCTGATCGCCCTGCGCGACATCACCCAGCGCAAGGCGGCCGAGGCGGCGCTGCGCGAGCAGAAGCAACTGTTTGAGAACCTGGTGGCGGTCGCGCGCGCCACGGCCGAGCGCCCCAGCCTGGAATCCACGCTGCAGAATGCCCTGAACGTGGCAGCCACCCTCACAGGCGCCGAGCGCGGCAGCCTGTTCTTGCTCGATCCGGCCGGCGAGGTGACCCATAGTCTGCTCACCTCGCGCGGCATGACCCCCACCGAGCATCAGGACATTGTCCGCCGTGTGATGGACCGCGGCCTTTCCGGCTGGGTCGTGCGGCACGGCCAGGCCGTGCTGATCGCCGATACCGCGCGCGACGAGCGCTGGCTCGCGTCGCCGGGCGGCGTCTCACCGGTGGCCTCAGCGCTGGGCGTGCCGATCCTGAGCGGCACGGCCCTGGTGGGCGTACTTACCCTGTCTCACAGCCAGCCGAACCGCTTTACCGAAGAACACCTGAATCTGATGCAGGCCGCGGCCGACCAACTGGCGCTGGCCCTGCGCAATGCCCAAATCTACGAAGAGCAGCGCCTGATGGCGCGGCACCAGTCGGCGCTGTATGGCGTCATGCGCGCGGTTGGCGAGCAGCTCAACCCGCCCTCGGTGGCTCAGGCCGCGGTCGAGGCCATCGTGCGCCAGGTGGATGGCCAGGCCAGTTGGCCGGGCGTGGGCATTGCCCTGCCCGACGTCGATCGCGGCATGTGGGAGTTGTACGCCGGCAGCGGCCTGATGACGGGGATCGTGGGCCGGCGCTATCCGCTGGGCGCCGGCATCATTGGCCGGGCTTTCACTACCGGCCAAACCCAGTTGGTCGCCCAGGTGTTGTCCGACCCCGACTATGTCGCCGGCCGGCCCGAAACGCGCAGCGAGTTGGCGGTGCCCCTGCGGCGCGGCGAGCGCGTGCTGGGCGTCCTCAACCTGGAAAGCGACCGGCCGGGCGCCTTTGGCCCTGAGGATGTGCAGTTAGCCGAGTCGCTGGCGGATGCGATCGCGCTGGTGCTCGACAATGCGCATCTCTACCAGGCGATTGCCGGCGAGCGCGGCCGCCTGCAGGCTCTGATTGAGGCCAGCCGCGACGGGTTGTTCCTGGTGAGCCTGGACCGGCGCCTGCTGGTGGCGAATGCGCCCATGCTGCGCCTGCTGGGGTTACCCGGCGGGCCCGAGGCCTGGCTGGGCCGCCCGCTGGCCGATGTCTTTCTCCGCCTGCGGCGCGTGGCCCCCAAGGCGGTGCGCGCGCTGTTAGGTGAAGCGCGCCGCGTGCGGCGCGGTGATGAGCCGCCTTGCGAGGCTGAGATTGATCTGCCGCCGCGCACCCTGCACTGGCTCAGCCTGCCGGTGCTGAGCGGCGAGGCAGCGCTGGGCCGGCTGCTGGTGGTGCGCGATGTGACCGAGGAGCGCATGGTCGAGAAGATGCGCGAAGATCTGACGCATACCATGGTGCACGACCTGCGCAACCCCCTGACCAATATTCGCATGGCGCTGGAACTGCTGACCCAGCAGGCTGGCGCGGCTCCCGCTGGCGGCGATGGGCAGCCGTCCGAGGTGCTGGCGATTGCGTTCCACAGCACCCAGCGCATGCTCAGCCTGGTGAACGCCATCCTGGATGTCAATCGGTTGGAGAGCGGGCAGATGCCGCTGGTGCGCGAACCCATGCCGCTCCGGGACGCCGTGACCGAGGTGCTCCTGACCCAGATGCCGCAGGCGATTGAGAAGCAACTGCGCCTGGAAAACGCGGTGCCGCTCAGCTTGCCGGCGCCCCGGGCCGACGCAGGCCTCATTCGGCGTGTTCTACAGAACCTGGTGGGCAATTCCATCAAGTTCACGCCAACAGGGGGGCACGTGCGGGTGAGCGCCGCGCTGGAGGCGGGCGCCGAGTGGATGCTGATCTCGGTCAGCGACACCGGGCCTGGCCTGGCGCCCGAGATCCGCGCCAATCTGTTTCAGAAATTCGTTACCGGCCGCCACCGCGAGCGCGGTAGCGGCCTGGGCCTTGCCTATTGCCGGCTGGCGGTGGAGGCCCACGGCGGCCGAATCTGGGCCAGCAGCGATCCGGACTGGGGGGCGGTCTTCAACTTCACGCTGCCGGTCGAGCCGGAGGCGGCGTAAATCGAGCGCTCTCCATGAGCTGCGCAATCGTCTCGATGTGGCCGCGCGTGTCGGCCGGTGTAATGCGGGGCGGGGCGCCGGTCAGGATGGCGTCGTGCAGGTCCTCGATCTCCAGCCAGTACATCGACGGGTTGTCCAACTCCAAGACTTCCTCCTGCTCGCCGCGCTGCAGCACCAGCCGCGCCTGGGGTTGGCTGGGCTGAAAGGCGCGCTCCAGCCGGATCACGCCGGCCTCCCCCACGATCTCGGCTTGGCTGCGGTACGCCAGGCGATACGAGCAGTCGAACTGCGCCAGCCGCTGCCCTGAGAATTCGAGGGTGGCCGCGAAGGTTTCGTCCACACCTGAGGGCGCCGGCACTTGCCAGCCCTGGACCCGCTTGGGCGCGCCAAAGAGATAGCGCGCCAGGCTTACTGGGTAGCAGCCCAGGTCCCACAGCGCGCCGCCCCCGAGGCGCGGGTCCCAGCGCACGTCGGCCGGCCGGTTGAGTTTGATGCTAAAAGCAGCGCGCAGCAGGCGCGGCGCGCCGATGGCGCCGCTGTCGAGCATTTCCTTGACCTTTAGCAGCCTGGGATGGTGCCGATACATGAACGCTTCGGCCGCCACGCGGTCCGCGCGGCGGGCGGCAGCGAACACGGCGTCCACCTCTGCCACGCTGAGGGCAAAGGGCTTCTCGCACAGCACGTGCTTGCCGGCTTCGAGCGCCTTGATGCTCCACTCGGCATGCAGGCTGTTGGGCAGCGGGTTGTAGACGATGTGGATGTCCCGATCGGCCAGCATGGCCTCGTAGCCGCCGTAGGCGCGGGCCAGGCCCTTCTCGGCGGCATAGGCGCGGGCGCGCGCGGCGTCGCGCGAGGCAACGCCAAGCACCACGCCGCGCGCCGAGAGCGACATCGCCGTGAGGATGGCCCCGCTAATCCGCGCGGTGCCGAGCAGTCCCCAGTTGAACGGTGCGGTCATAAATGTCGGCTCCCGGGCAAGAGTGTGCCCATAGACGCGCGGCTCGAGGCGCCTTAAATTCATACGCGGGGAGCCGCTGGCGGCAACTCCCCGCGTATGCGCCACAGTCTTGACCTACACGCCGTTCGCCGCGCGGTAGGCCGCGATCTGCTCGCGCAGCGCGCGGCGCTGGGCAATGGCGTTCGTGGCCGGGTCTTTCAGGCTCGTCTGGAAGGCGCCCTCGGCGTCGGCCACGCCGGCCAGTACCTCGTCGGCCGGGACCAACGCCTGGTCGCGCAGCGGCGCCACCAGCGTCTTGCTCCAGTGCTGGGGCCCATCTTCCACGTGTTTGGAGATCTTCAGCAGCACCTTGTCGGCGGCCTGGTCGGCCACGTCGTTGGTGCTGGTCAGCACATTCTGCACTGCGCCCAGTGTCTGGCGCACCTTCTCGCCGATATTGAACGGCAGATGATTGAGCACGAAACCAGCGAAACCCCCGAAGGAAGCCACCAGGCCGGCGGCGGCGGAGCTGACGGTGTCCTGCGCCGCGCTTTCCACCGACCACAACCCGACCTTGAGCTTGACGACCTGTTCGCCCAGCCAGGCCATGGCGTCCTTGAATTGCGGCAGTGTTGCCTCGAAGTTAACCAACAGCCCGCGGGCCGCATCGATCCCGTTGCGCAGCGTGGCCGCCGGCCCGCCGATCGCCGCCATCGCGCCGGTAACGGTGCTCAGGCCGCCCTCAACGACGTTGTCGAGGCCGGCCGCCTCGAGTTGCTCATACAGGCCGATCAGGGCCGTGGTATGGCCCAGGCGGGCGTTGGCCGCGTCGAGCGCGACCCGCGCGGAAGCCAATTGGCTCTGCAGGTTGGTGTTATCCGTTTGGGCAGTGCCCAGCGCGCTGGCCAGTTGGGCGTTCTGGCTGCTGGCCGCGGCCAATTGGTTTTGCCACTCGGTGGCCTGGGCCTGCAGCGTGGCGTAGGACAACTCCAGCGCCGCCCGCCCGGCAGCGGCGCCATCGAGCTGCAACTGCAGATCGGCCATGGTGGCCGCCGCGCTGCTCGCCGCCAGGCTGGCCGAGTCCCACTCGGCCTTGGCCAGCGCGCCCGCGCCGCCAGCGGCCAGGCCGGCTGCCCCCAGTCCCAGAGTCTTCAACAAAAAGCGGCGTCGGGCCGTGTGGTAATCGAGCGCCGCCTCCTGGCGCTCTCCGCGTGGATGTGACATCGTAACCTCGCCGGATCCAATACAACTATCCATGTTAACACATTATGCAACCAGGAGTTGTGCGTTGTTCCTTGAGAATTTCTTCAATTCTATCCGAACAATTGTTCAATTTCCGGCTGAGCGCGGAAACTTGGGCGCCCACAGGCACAGGCGCCCGCCGCCCAGCGAGAGCTTGTCCCAGCGGCGCGGCAGGTCGACGGTCGTGGTCACGGGCACGCCAGCGGGGCCAGCCTGGCGTGCTCAGGCGCCGTTGGCTGGCATGGTGAAAGAGAAGGTGCTGCCCTGACCCGGTGTGGTTTCGACGCGGATCTCGCCGCCCAGCAACTCGACCAGGCGCTTTGTGATGTGCAGGCTCAGGCCCCAGCCGGGTTGCTCGCGGACGAGGGGGTCCTCCGAGCGGAAGAACTGCGTGAACAACCGGGCCTCATCAGCCGGCATAATGCCGGGACCCTGGTCGCTGACGCATAGGCGCACCACTGGCCCTTCGACTGCCGCTGCCACCGTGATCTGCGTGCCGGACGGCGAATACTTGTGCGCATTGCTGACCAGGTTCGTCACGATCTGCGCCAGGCGCGCCTCGTCACTGCGCACCGGCGGCAGGTCAGCCGGCACCTCAACCGCCAGCGTTTGCTGCTTGGCCTCCATCAGCGCGCGCAGGTGGCCGAGGGCCTCGGGCAGCAGATGGTGCAGATCGACCGCGCGGGTCTCGATCATGAGCCGGCCGGTCTCGATCCGAGCAATGTCGGCCAGGTCGGAGACTAACAGCGACATACGCTCGACGTTGCTGCGGATGATGCCGACGAATTGCTCCTGCTGCGGCGTAAGCGGGCCAACCATCTTCAGTAGGTCGGTATAGCCCTTGATCGACGTCATAGGGATCTTTAGTTCGTGCGACACCGTGCGCACGAACTCGCTCTTGGCGTCGTTGGCCTGCTTGACCTCCGCATACAGGCGGGCATTCTCGAGCGCCACGGCGGCGTGGTCGGCCAGCCGAGCCAGGAACTCGGCTTCGGCTTCGCTAAACGCGGGGCGGGCGCGCTCGACGACGATGACGGCGGCCGGCCGGCCTTCGCGCTGCACGGGCGCGACCAGGGCCGCGAAGGCTTCGGCCGCGCTGGCGGCCTCGCCGTTGCCGGCCGGGGGAAAGCGCTGGGGAACGCCGCTGGCCAGCGCGGCGGCCAAGCGCGGGTGGCTGCGGGCAAAGGTCTCGCCGGGCGCCACCCCCTGGCCGGCCAGCACCTGGACGGGCGCGGCGGCGCCGGGTGTCACCACCCCGATCCAGCCGAGCGCGGCCCGGCTGCGCTTGAGGGCCCAATCCAGCGCCACCATCAGCACGCGCTCGGGGTCGAACCCCGCGGCGTTCAGTTCGCGATCGAACAACTGCAGGGTCTGTAGGTCGACCACGCGCGCTGCCAGCGCCTGGTCGGTCTGGGTGTACAAGCTCGCGTTCTCGATCGCCACGGCGGCCTGCCCGCCAAACGCCGCTAGCAACTCCAGTTCGGCCTGGGTGAAGTGCGCGTTGCGGGCTTTGTTGTCGACGTATAGCACGCCGACAATCTGGCCGCGCACCTTGAGCGGCACAGCCAGGATCGAGCGCAATGCGAACTGCACGACCGAGTCCTGCAGAGCGTAGCGCGGATCGTTGCGGGCGTCCGTGGTGATCACGGCCGTGCCGGTGCGCGCGACCTCGTGCACCACCGTCCGGCTGATCTCGAATTGGCGTTCGTCCAGGGGCTCGCCGTGGGCATCGCGGGCCAGCCGGAAGGTCAACTCTCCGGCTTCATCGAAGAGCATCAGGAAGCCGCGCTCGGCGCGCGTCAGCCGGATGGCCGAGTCCATGACGATGCGCAGGGTCTCGTCCAGGTTGAGCGATGCGCCCAAGGCCTGCGAAACCTGATACAGCGCCGCCAGGCGCGCATGCTCGGCCGAGGAGACCAGGGGTTTGGTTCGCGTCATGGGCGCAGTCCACTCATCGCGCTGAGTCTACCTCAATTTGTGATTCCGGTCAGTCCCGGCGCTGGCGGCCAGCGCGGTTCCCTGAGCAACGCGGGCGCAACTGACTGAGCAATTTGCGCCCACAGCCGGCGTCTTCGGTGCTCACCCGGTCTGGGACTGGTCAGGCCGCCGGCGGCCTGTCAGCAATTCGCGCGCTGCCACCATTCGTTGCATGAGCGCGGGTCCATAAAGGCGCCGCTATCCACGATCGCCACCCGGATCTCGCTGCCGCGCGCCGTGCCGAACACCTGACCGGCCGGCAGATTGGGCAAATTGTAGCTGTATGGATAGCCCTGGTAGACGTAGCGGGCGCCGCCATCGTGCGCGGCGTAGAGCGCCAGCAAGTTCGGGTCAGTGCAAATGTTGTCGACGTGCAGCGTATAGCCGCTTGGGCCGACCGAATCTTCACGCGTGTACTTGAGCGCGATCGAGTCAGGGTCGGCGAACAGCACCAGCACCTCCATTCCGCCGCCGATGTCGTAGCCCGAGGCCGGGACGCGCAGCGCCTCGCCCCGGCTGGTCTGCAGGCCCAACACCGTAACGGCCCAATCCGTGATCGGGCCGCCCGGGGAGCCCGGCGCGGGGGAAGGATCCCAGTTCCACGTATTGGCGCGGTAGGCGTTGCTGAAGCCGGGCACGCGGTTGGGGCTGAACAGGCTGGCCAACTGCGGCGGCTGGTTCGGGTCGTCGGAGCCGAGGTCTACCAGGCCGCGATACGCGTTGGCGCCGCTGTAGCCGCGCAGCGCCAGGTTCTTGTCGGCGTGGTTCCAGGCCGGGCGCACCGGGTTGTCCGTGTCGTTTTGAAAGGCAATGCCGGCCGCGTAGGCGTTGCCAGACGCGGCCGGGCACGCGGGCGCGGCCGGCTTAAAGACCAGCGGCAGCCGGATCGCGTAGTTGCCGCCGGACGCGGCCGGCGGCGTGATGGCTTGGAGACCCAGCGTGGCGAAGGCCAACGCCAATATAGCCAACGAGGGCTTCTTCATCCGCAGATGGCGCACCTTTCTAGTCAGAACGCTCTGGTCAGGACGCAATCAGCAGGATAACGATACCGCGAGAGGGGGGCCGGCGGGGATAGGACTACGGTCCGGGTTG